>NZ_VFUR01000018.1:0-105652 GCF_006441095.1 Mesorhizobium sp. B2-5-4
CCGCTTCACCGCCATCGCAAATCCCTCCGAGCAATAATCGAAGTGAATCACAATGCCAGAATTGCGCAACAGGCCCACAAGGGGAGGGCGGCTATCCCGCAGCTCTTGCCGGCTCATTCTGCTGAAAGGCAGCCAGAGCCGCCTTCAACCCCTCGGGACCCACTGCCACCATTTGCGGTGTCGGCGAAAAACCGACGCCGAGCATCTTGCGGCCAAGCATGTGGTCGCCGGGGCGGTTGACGGATTCGATGCCGAGCAGCCGGTCGCCGGCATAGTGGTAGATCGAGAATTTGTTGTCGGGCAGGTCGCCCAGCACGACATGGCTGTCGCCGCCGGCGGTCAGGCCGACCATCTGCAGCTTCATGTCCCCGATGTCGGACCAGAACCATGGCACCGCCGAGTAGGCGTCGGTGTGATCGGTAATTGTCCGGGCGGCAAGCCGCGCCTGGTCGGTGGCGTTCTGCACCGATTCCAGCCGCACCTCACCGCCGGTGAACCAGTGCCGGTAGGAGGCGGCATCGCCGATGGCCAGAATCTCCGGCGCCGAGCTGCGCATCTGGTGATCGACGCGGATGCCGTTGGCGACAGCAAGGCCCGCGGCTTGCGCCAGTTCGACATTCGGCACCGCGCCGATGCCGACCACGACCATGCGCGCCGGCAGCCTTTCGCCTGACGAGGTGATCGCGGTCGTGACATGGCCGTTTTCGCCTTCGAGCCTTGAAATCGAGGTTCCGGTGAGGATGCGCACGCCTGTCGCTTCCAGCCTTTGCCGGACATGGCTCGCCACCATCGGCGCCACGGCGCGGCCGAGCAGCCGGTCGACGGCTTCGACGACCGTCACGGTGCGGCCGGCCGCCCGCAGCGTCGCGGCGATCTCCAGCCCGATGAAGCCGCCGCCGAGGATAACGACGTCTTCGCTCCGCGCGCTCAACTCCCGGATCAGCCGCGCATCGGCCAGCGAGCGCAGCGACACCACACCGGACAGATCCGCGCCGGGCAGCGGCAGGGCGCGCGGGCGCGATCCGGTCGCCAGGATCAGATGGTCGAAGGCAAGTACGCCGCCGCCGGCAATGTCGAGACTATGGCGGCCGGCATCGATGCGCTCGATCCGCATCCCCGGCCGGTAGTCAATGGCGCTGCCGGTGTAGAACGTCTCGCCCCGAAGCGGTTGAGGCTTGGCTCCGGCATCCTTGATGAAGGTCTTCGACAGCGGCGGCTTGTGGTAGGGCAGTTCGTTCTCGTCGCCGACCAGGATCACCGGCCCGTCATAGCCATCCTCGCGCAGACTGGCGGCCGCCTGCACGCCCGCGTGACCCGCACCGACAATGACCACGCCGTTCTTCATCGCATTCCGATCCCGCTCGATCCTAGGACGTCTTGCCAAGTGGCAATTGTCTGGCGCCGCCGCAAGAGAGGGTTTGCGGGTCGCACCCGGGACGGCGACTGTCAATCGTACAGTTCGGTGCAATGCCGGCGCAACGGGCGCACAAAGTTGACTGTTGCAGTTTAGAATAATTCTAAACAATTGTTTCAATTGGGTTTTCCAGCAATTCCCATTGACTTTCATCGGACTCGAAGCTTTAAGGAAGCTCGCGCATTGGCGCATCCCTTTGATGTCTGGGCCTTGAACCCGTTCGATTGGAGGCATTTTGGTGTCTTTCTTCCCCGAGCCGCGTGATCACGCGGCATGTCTTGCGCCCAATGGCATGAATGTGGCCTGGCGTGGGTTGGCGTGCGCGCCGCTTAGAAAATTTCCGAGGAACTGGAGAGCGATAATGACAGCACGATATGGCGGCAGGCTGGCGGCGATCGGCGCCACGGCACTGCTGACGGCAGCGGTATTCGTGCTGCCTGCCAGGGCGGAAACCGACGCGAAGGCGGTCATCAAGACTTACGCGGATATCGGGCTTGCCAAATATGAGGACTCGCTGACCACGGCGCAGGCGCTCGACAAGGCGGTTGACGCACTGCTTGCCAACCCGTCGGCGGAAACGCTCCATGCTGCCCGCGACGCCTGGAAGGCGGCGCGCGTGCCCTACCAGCAGACCGAGGTCTACCGCTTCGGCAACAAGATTGTCGATGACTGGGAAGGTGAGGTGAATTCCTGGCCACTGGACGAAGGCTTGATCGACTATGTCGCCAAGAGCTACGGCACCGAGTCCGATGCGAATTCTCTCTATACCGCCAATGTGATCGCCAACAAGGAGATCGAGATCAACGGCAAGAAGGTCGATGCGTCGAAGCTTTCGCCGGAATTCCTGTCCGGCACGCTGCAACAGGCCGGCGGCGTCGAAGCCAATGTCGCCACCGGCTATCACGCGATCGAATTCCTGCTCTGGGGTCAGGACCTGCACGGCACCGGCCCGGGCGCCGGCGAGCGCCCCTACACCGACTATGATCTCAAGAACTGCACCGGCGGCAATTGCGACCGCCGCGCAGAGTACCTGAAGTCGACGGCTGGCCTCCTGGTCTCCGACCTGCAGAAGATGGTCGACGACTGGAAGGAAGACGGCGCCGCGCGCAAGAACCTGCTCGATGGCGAGCCGAACACCGCCATCTCGGTCATCTTCACGGGCATGGGCTCGCTCTCCTACGGCGAACTGGCGGGTGAACGCATGAAGCTCGGCCTGCTGCTGCATGACCCGGAAGAGGAGCATGACTGCTTCTCCGACAACACCTACAATTCCCATCTCTATGATGCCGTCGGCATCCGCGCCGCTTACCATGCCAGCTATACCAGGCTTGATGGCACCGTCGTTTCAGGTCCCTCGGTGTCCGATATGGTCAAGGTCGCCGATCCGGCGATCGACAAGGAATTGACTGATAAACTCGATGTCGCCGTCGCCAGGATGGAAGCGATCAAGGCGCGCGCCGAGGCCGGCGAGGCCTATGACCAGCAGATCGCCGAAGGCAATACGGCGGGCAATGCCACCGTTCAGGCGGCGATCGACGCGTTGATCGACCAGACCAAGTCGATCGAGCGCGCGGTCGGTTCATTGAAGTTGAACGCCATTGCCTTCGAAGGTTCCGACAGCCTCGACGCACCCGACAAGGTGTTCAAGTAGGCCTACCCCAAGCCAAACGGCGCCGCACCGGCGCCGTCAGCCAGAGCGACGAAATGCTGATCTGCCATTGCAACATCATCACCGAGAAGGAGATCGAGCAGACGATCATCGGCCTGCTGGATCAGGATCCCTGGCAACTCATCGTGCCGGCAAAAGTCTATCACGCCATGCACAAACGGGGTCGGTGTTGCGGCTGCTTCCCAAATGTGGTCGAAACGATCATTCGGGTCACCGAGAACTACCACGCCCGCTCGCAGGCGAGCGGCGTGGACATCGTTTCACATCTGGATCGCGTCAGAGGCCTGCGCGTTCAATACGGGAGCAGAACCCATGAAAGGCGAACCACAGGTCATCGAGCGGCTTAACGAGGCTCTTTTTCTGGAACTCGGCGCCGTCAACCAATATTGGGTGCATTTCCGTCTGCTCGAGGATTGGGGATACGCCAAGCTGGCCAAGAAGGAGCGTGCGGAATCGATCGAGGAGATGCACCACGCCGACAAGCTCGTGGCCCGCATCATCTTCCTTGAAGGCCATCCCAACCTGCAGTCCGTGGCGCCGCTGCGCATCGGCCAGAACGTCAAGGAAGTGCTCGAATCCGATCTTGCCGGTGAATATGACGCGCGCACTGCCTACAAGCGCTCGCGCGAAATCTGCGATGAAGCGGGCGACTACGTATCGATGAAACTGTTCGAGGAACTGCTGACCGACGAGGAAGGCCACATCGACTTCCTCGAGACGCAGCTCGACCTCCTGGCCTCGATCGGCGAGGAGAAGTACGGCCAGCTCAACGCCGCATCGGCGGACGAGGCGGACTAAGGATATGCGGGAATGCGGCGCCTCTTAGACGTCCTGCGCCGCTTGCGGCGGGCCAAGGGTCCGCTGCGCCTTCGGAAAACGCCAGCCATACCGGCTGGTCGGCGTGGCCTTGTTCTCGTGCTGGCGCTGACATCCTCCGCGATCGGCGGCGACCTTCAACCGGCCGGCCTCGCCACCACGCGCACCGATCTCAATGCCAAGGATCAGGCGCGCGTCACCGCCGTCAGCAGGCCGACCACGGATTTCTCCAAACCCGAGCCTTTCGAACTGATGCAAGGTGGCGCCGGCACCTCGCGGAAGGACGTCAGCCGTGATTCCTTCTCGCAATCCTCAGCCAACATCAGCTTCGAGGAAGAAGGCACCTTCAAGCTCGGCAACGCGCTTTTCCGCAAGAACTGGGTGTCGTCGCCGTCTTCGACGCAGGCCTCGGATGGGCTTGGGCCCCTGTTCAACGAACGCGCCTGCCAGAACTGCCATCTGAAGGATGGCCGCGGCCGACCGCCGCAAGGCGATGCCGGCACCACCTCGATGTTCCTGCGGCTGGCGCGTGACGCAAGCAGCGCGGAAGAGAAGGCGGCGCTCGCCGACCACAGGCTGCTCAATCTCCCGGACCCGGTCTATGGCACGCAGTTGCAGGAATTGGCCGTCCCTGGCCTCAAGGGTGAAGGCAGGATGCGAGTCGGCTATAAGGAACGTAAGGTGGAACTGACGGACGGCACCGTCATTTCCCTGCGCAAACCCACCTACGCGGTCGACGATCTTGCCTATGGGCCGCTCGATCCGCGCACCACGCTGTCGCCGCGCCTGACGCCGCCGATGATTGGCCTTGGCCTGATCGAACAGATTGCGCCGGCCGACATTGTGGCCCATGCCGACCCGGACGACAGGGACGGCGATGGCATCTCCGGCAAGCCGAACATCGTGCGTGATGACCTAAGCGGCGAGCTGACGCTTGGCCGTTTCGGCTGGAAGGCGCAGGCGGCGTCGATCCGCCAGCAGGCCGCGGATGCCTTTGCCGGCGATATCGGCATCTCGACGCCGGAAGAGCCGAAACACTGGGGTGATTGCACCGCCGCGCAGGAAAAATGCCTCGCAATGCCCAACGGCGTGCAGGCGCGCCTCGGCCCGGCCGAGGCGCCGGCGCCGGTAATGGATCTCGTCACCTTCTATTCACAGAACCTGGCTGTGCCGGCGCGGCGCGGCCTCGCTTCGCCTGATGTGCTCGCCGGCAAGAAGGTCTTTTACGAAATCGGCTGCGTCGCCTGTCACACGCCGAAATTCGTCACCCGTCGCGATGCGCCTGACAAGGCGCAGGCGTTCCAGTTGATCTGGCCTTATTCCGATTTCCTGCTGCACGACATGGGGCCGGATCTTGCCGATGGCCAGACCGTGGGCGAGGCGACCGGCAATGAGTGGCGCACCCCGCCGCTATGGGGTATCGGCCTCACCGAAACGGTCAACGGCAATTCCTTCTATCTGCACGATGGCCGTGCGCGCTCTTTGGTCGAGGCTATCCTGTGGCATGGTGGCGAGGCGCAGAAGGCGCGCGACCGCTTTGCCGCCATCGGCGCCATCGAGCGCGATGCATTGGTCAAATTCCTGGAGTCACTTTGATGCCGAAGCGTTTCGCGCTGGTCCTCGTTCTCCCATTGGCCCTGCTGGGGGCCTTGCCCGCATCGGCCGCGGTGAAAGCCTCTGACGTCATCCAGCGTGCGATCGACGGCTTTATCCGACCGGCCTATGAGGACCTGCACCAGCATACGGAAGCCCTCGTGAAAGCGATGCACAAGCTCTGCGAGGCGCCGTCGCAAGGGGAGCTTGATGCGGCGCGGGCCGAATTTTCGGCCACCATTCATGCCTGGTCATCGGCCGAGATCATCGGTTTTGGGCCGATCAAGGAGAACAACAGGCTGGAGCGCATGCTGTTCTGGCCGGACCGCAAGAGCATCGGTCTGAAACAGGTTCAGGCGGCGTTGTCGGACGAGGATCCAGCCGCCACCGACCCTGTCCAGCTCGCCGGCAAGAGCGTTGCCATGCAGGGGCTCGGCGCGCTGGAATTGGTGCTTTACGGCGACGGCGCCGATGTCTTGACGGGCAAGGACGAACCCTATCGCTGCGCCTATGGTGCGGCCGTTGCCGGCAATATCGAAATCATCGCCGCCGACGTCAGCGCGGCCTGGAACAAACCGGACGGTTTCGCCGCACTCTGGGCCAATCCGGGGCCGCAAAATGCGCTCTATCGCGATGGCAACGAGGCGGTCACCGAACTGGTCGGCGTCTTCATCAACGAGCTGGAAATGGTCCGCGATGTGCGCCTGAAGGGTTTTCTGGGCGCTAGACCCGATGCCGACAGGCCAAAACAGGCGATCTACTGGCGTTCGCAAAACACCGCCAATGCGCTGGCTGGAAATCTGGCCGGCGTCGATGCGCTGTTCCAGCTGTCGAAGCTTGGCGACGCGCTGCCGCCGGATGCGCATTGGGTGGCGGAATCGATCCACATCCAACTGGTCAACGGCGTGGCGACCGCCAAGGCCGTCCAGGGCCCGATCGACAAGGCGCTCGCCGATCCGGCGCTGCGTGAAAAACTCGAGCATTTCGCCCTGATCACCTCCAGCCTGTCGACCTTGATCGGCACCAGGCTGACCGCCGAATTCGGCCTGACCGCCGGCTTCTCGTCGCTGGATGGGGACTGAGCATGAAGAGATTGCTCATCGACCGCCGCGATTTCTTGAGGGCCGCCGGCATCGGCTTCGCCGCCGCCGTGACGCCCTCCGTCTGGGCAAACACGCTTGCTGCTGACGCGGTCTTCGCCACCGCCTTCGTCAAGCGCGACGGCAGTTTTGGCGCTGCCGTCCTGTCCGAGGCCGGCAAGCTTCTGCATGCGATCGACTTGCCCGATCGCGGCCATGACGTCACCTTCGATCCCATATCGAAGCGTTCGGTGGTCTTCGCCCGCCAGCCCGGCACCTTCGCCGTCGTTTTCGATCACACGGGGCGCGACGCTCCGCAAACCATCGCCAGCATCACCGGCCGGCACTTCTTCGGTCACGGCGTGTTCTCGCCCGACGGCGCTCTGCTCTACGCCACCGAGAACGATTTCGACAACGCGGCCGGCGTGGTCGGCGTCTACGATGCGCGGGCGAAATTCAGTCGCATCGGCGAATTCCCGACCTACGGCATGGGGCCGCACGAACTTCTGCTGCTGGGCGACGGCAAGACGATCGCGGTCGCCAATGGCGGCATCGAGACCCATCCCGACTATGGCCGCGCCGAGCTTAACATTGCCACCATGAAACCCTCCTATGTGCTGGTCGACCGCGTCACCGGCGACCTGATCGAAAAGCATGAATTGCCGGCTGCATTGCACCAATTGTCGATCCGCCACATGGATACCGACCAGACCGGCGCCGTCTGGTTCGGTTGTCAGTACCGAGGCCCCGGCACCGATCGTCCGCTTCTGGTTGGACGGGCGGCGCGGGGCAAGGAGTTGCGGCTGCTCGACATGCCGCAGGACGTGCTGTCAGGTTTCCGCAACTATATCGGCTCGGTCGCCGCCAATCCTGTTGCCGGTACCGTCGCCGTCTCCTCGCCGGAAGGTAATTCGCTGGTCGTGATCGATGCGGGCAGGGGCCGGGTCGTCTCCTCCAGCGCGCTGGTCGAGGTCTGCGGCGTGGCGCCCGACCGGGCCGGCTTCATGGCCACCACCGGCGCCGGCGAGATCATCGAGGGCAATGGTGGCACGCGGTCGGAACCGGCCTATGTCTGGGACAACCACGTGCTGCGCATAGAGCAGGCGGCATAAGCTCTTCTGCTAGGCCAAACCGAAGCCGCTTAACAAATTGTGCACTATACCCTTGCGGTTGCGCGCTATGGCGGGCACAGGGAATTGTTTCTCGAACCGGTCGTTTCATGAAAGTTCTCGCCATCGACTGTGCCGCCAGCCTCTGCGCCGCCTGCGTCTACGACGCGGCGGTCGGGCGGGAGCTCGGCCGTTCGGTGCTCGATCTGGGCAAAGGCCATGCCGAGCACCTGATGGCCGTCATCGCCGAAGCGTTGAAGGCCGGTGCGACCGACTACGCCGGCCTTGGCGCCATTGCCGTTTCCGTTGGCCCCGGCTCCTTCACCGGCCTGCGCGTCGGTGTGTCGACCGCGCGCGGCCTGGCGCTGGCGCTCAAGGTGCCGGCAATCGGGGTGACGACGCTCGAGGCGCTGGCCGCCGAGGCGGCCACCGCATTTCCAGGCCGTGCCGTGCTGGCGGCGCTCGATGCCGGACGCGAGGAAATCCATGCCGCGCTCTATGATGAAATGTCAGTGTTGACTTACGGCCCGGCGGTGACCACGCTTGCGAACGCGGTAGCCATGGCATCGGAGCATTCCGCGGTGCTCGCCGGTACGGCAGCGACGCTGATCGGCCGCACCTTCGACATCGGGCCTCGGACAGCAACCGCCGACATCCTCACCTACGCCCGGCTGGCTGCCGCAAAGGGACAGGGCGAAAGGCCGAAGCCGCTTTATCTGCGCGGTGCCGATGCCAAGCCACAGGCCGGATTTATACTTTCGAGGCAAAGACCATGATCCCGAAAAGTGGAAGCCGGTTTTCGCGGACAAACGGCCCTGTTTGTCCAGAGATCATGGTTAGGCGAGAAAACGAGAATTGATGCGTATACCCTTTCTCCAATCGCGTCGCCGGGACTACGCGCTCGAGCCGCTCAGGGTCACCGACAGCCCCGCTGTCTCGGTGCTGCACCGCGAGGACTTTGTCCGCCCATGGACCGACGGCGAGTTCGCTGCCTTGCTCGAACAGGACACCGTCTTTGGCTATGCCGCGCGCGAAACCGGGCAGGGCGACAAGCCGCCTGTTGGCTTCGTCCTCGCCCGGCTGGCCGCGGGCGAGGGTGAAATCCTGACCGTCGCGGTGGCGCGATCGCATCGCCGCCAGGGCCTGGGCTGGCAGTTGATGGACGCGGTGCTGCGCGAACTGCATTCGCAGCGTGCCGAAGCCCTGTTCCTCGAGGTCGATGAGACCAATGCCGCCGCGATCGCCCTCTATCGTCGGCTGGGTTTTCGGGAAGTCGGCAAGCGCCCGGATTACTACAAGTCGCCTGATCGCGGGCCGACCGGCGCGCTTGTCATGCGCCGCGATCTTCGCTAGCGAGGGATCGGGTAGGGCCAGGACATATGATCGGAAAAATCAGGATTTTCCTGGCGCTGGGCCTTGTCGTCGCCGGGTCGCTGGTTCTCGTGCCGCTGCAGATACTGTCGATGAAGACGGGCTGGTGGCCGGAAGCCTTCGTCCTCAAGATCTGGCACCGGCTGATCATCCGGGCGCTCGGCATGCGCATTCATGTCAGGGGAACGCTGTCGGCCAAGCGGCCCTTGCTGGTGGCTTCCAATCACATTTCCTGGACCGACATCATGGTGCTGGGCTCTTTTGCCGATGTGAAGTTCATCGCCAGGGCCGACATGGAAGGCTGGCCGCTGATCGGCATGCTGTCGAAGCTGCAGCGCACCGTCTTCATCGAGCGCGAGCGCAAGCGCTCCTCGGGCGACCAGGCCAGCGAGATCGCCAACCGCATGGCCAAGGGCGATGCCATGGTGCTGTTCGCGGAGGGGTCGACCGGTGACGGCAATGTCGTCCTGCCCTTCAAGAGCACGCTGTTCGGCGCCGCCTCGATGGCGATCTCGGAAGGTGCCGCGCAGGAAGTGTTCATCCAGCCCGTGGCGATCGCCTACACGCGGCTGCACGGCGTGCCACTCGGCCGCCGCCACCGCCCGATCGCCGCCTGGATCGGCGACGAAGACCTGATGCCGCATCTCAAGGTGCTGATGGCCGAGGGCGCGCTCGACGTGGAGGTGCATTTTGGCGAACCGATCGCCTTTGCCAAGGGTTCCAACCGCAAAGAAACGGCCAAGCTGATGGAAGGCCGGGTGCGCGAGATGATGCAGGCGGCCCTCGCCGATCCGCTCCCGAGCCGTTAGCCGCCGGCATGCGCCAGCTGACGCATGCCAGAATCGTCTGTTTTTTGTCACGGAAAGGCGTTAGAAGCCGCCGGATGGACTTGAACACGACTGAAAGCGACGACATCGGCACCGTGGCCGGACAGCCGGCGGTGCGCAACACGGCAGCGAAGAAGGTCTTCATCAAGACCTATGGCTGCCAGATGAACGTCTATGATTCACAGCGCATGACCGATGCGCTGGTCGCCGACGGCTATACCGCGACCGATGCCATCGGCGAGGCCGATCTGGTGCTGCTCAACACCTGCCATATCAGGGAAAAAGCCGCCGAAAAGGTCTATTCGGAACTTGGCCGCATCCGTGACATGAAGGCCGAGCGCACCAGCGCCGGCCGCGAGATGCTGATCGGCGTCGCTGGCTGCGTGGCGCAGGCCGAGGGCGCCGAGATCATCCGCCGGTCGCCGGCCGTCGACCTGGTCATCGGGCCGCAGACCTATCACCGTCTGCCCGACGTGCTGGCGAGAGTGCGCGGCGGCGAGAAGATCGTCGAGACCGAATACGCCATCGAGGACAAATTCGAGCATCTGCCGCAGCCCAAGCGTGCCGAGGTGATCAAGCGCGGCGTCACCGCCTTCCTCACCGTCCAGGAAGGCTGCGACAAGTTCTGCACCTTCTGCGTCGTGCCCTATACGAGAGGCTCGGAAGTGTCGCGGCCGGTGGCGCAGATCGTCGCGGAGGCCGAGCGCCTGGCCGAGGCCGGGGTGCGCGAGGTGACGCTGCTCGGCCAGAACGTCAACGCCTGGCATGGCGAGGGCGAGAACGGTCAGGAATGGGGTCTCGGCCGCCTGCTGTTCAGGTTGTCTGAAATCCCCGGCCTGGCGCGGCTGCGCTATACCACCAGCCATCCGCGCGACATGGACGACGAATTGATCGCGGCGCACCGGGACCTGCCGTCGCTGATGCCCTATCTGCATCTGCCGGTGCAATCCGGCTCGGATCGCATTCTGAAGACGATGAACCGCAGGCATACGGCGAACGACTATCTGGCGCTGCTCGACCGCATCCGTGCCGCGCGTCCCGATATCGCGCTGTCGGGCGACTTCATCGTCGGTTTCCCCGGCGAAACGGAAACCGATTTCGAGGCGACGATGGAACTGGTGCGCCAGGTGAACTACGCCTCGGCCTTCTCGTTCAAATATTCGCCGCGCCCCGGCACGCCGGGCGCCGACATGCCCGACCACGTGCCGGAAGCGGTCAAGGATGAGCGCCTGCAGCGCCTGCAGGCACTGCTGTTGAAACAACAGCAGGATTTCGGCTTGAGTTTGGTCGGCAGCACCATAGATACATTGATCGAGAAGCCCGGCCGCCAGGCCGGCCAGAAGGTTGGTCGCTCGCCTTGGCTGCAGCCGGTTATTGTTGATGAAATGGCCGGCGAAATCGGTGACATTATCAAGGTGCGAATCACGAAGACGGGCTACAACAGCCTGTTCGCCGAATTGGCCTGAGGGTCTCGGCAGATGAGGAGAGACGGTTGAGCGCAGCGGAGCTGAAGAATCTGCCCCCGGTACCGGCATCCGGGGCTTCTGACATGGCGCACATCGTTCTGACTTTCGACAACAACAAGCTTGCCAGCGCCCTTTACGGCCAGTTCGACGAGAACCTCGCCCGGTTGGAGCAGAAGCTCGGCGTCGACATCCGCTCGCGCGGCAACCAGTTGACCATCAAGGGGTCCGCTTCTGCCGCCGAACAGGCGCGCCGCGCCTTGGACAATCTCTACGGCATCCTGCAGAAGGGCGTCGATATCGGCCAGTCCGATGTCGACGGCGCCGTGCGCATGGCTGTCGCCGCCGATGATCAGCTCACGCTGCCGACATTGGAGCGCAAGGGCAAGGTCTCCGCCGCCCAGATCGCTACCCGCAAGAAGACCATCTATGCCCGCTCGCTGAACCAGGATGCCTATATGCGGGCGCTGGAGCGGTCCGAACTGGTGTTCGGCATCGGTCCGGCCGGCACCGGCAAGACCTATCTGGCGGTGGCGCATGCGGCGATGCTGCTCGAGCGCGGCATGGTTGAACGCATCATTTTGTCGCGACCGGCCGTCGAGGCCGGCGAACGGCTGGGCTTCCTGCCGGGTGACATGAAGGAGAAGGTCGATCCGTATCTGCGCCCGCTCTATGACGCGCTCTACGACATGATGCCGGCCGACAAGGTCGAGCGTGCGATTGCCGCCGAAGTGATCGAAATCGCGCCGCTTGCCTTCATGCGCGGCCGTACGCTGGCGCACGCCGCCGTCATTCTCGACGAGGCGCAGAACACCACGCCGATGCAGATGAAGATGTTTCTCACCCGTCTCGGCGAGAACTCGCGCATGATCGTCACCGGCGATCCCACCCAGATCGATCTTCCCCCGAGCACCAAATCAGGCCTGGTCGAAGCCTTGCGTGTGCTCGACGGTGTGGCAGGCGCGGTAACCGTGCGCTTCAACGACGTCGACGTCGTTCGCCATCCGCTGGTGGCCGAAATCGTCAGGGCCTATGACCGGGACACCAAGCTGGCTCGTGGCCTTGGCGCCGAGAATTGATGTGACGATGCGGCCTCATGCCTGAGGACAGCACACCCGGCGGCGGGAGCTTGCCGGTTCCCGTCGAGATCGATATATCGGTTGAAGCGGGCAACTGGCCCGATGAAGCAAGCCTGACGCGGCTGGTCGATCGCGCGGTTGACGCCGCTTTCGCCGAGACCGGTGTGACGGGTCGTTCCGAACTCAGCATTGTTTTTTCCGACGATGCCCATGTCCGTGCCTTGAATGCGGACTGGCGCGGCAAGGACAAGCCCACCAACGTCTTGTCTTTCCCGGCTTTTCCGCATGTGAAAGGTGGTCCGCTGCCGCCGATGCTCGGCGACATCGTGCTTGCCGCCGAAACCGTGGCGCGCGAGGCGGCACTGGAAGACAAGCCGCTGGAGAACCATATCTGCCATCTCGTCATCCATGGCCTGCTGCATCTCATGGGTCATGATCACGAGACTGACGCCGAGGCCGAGGAGATGGAAGCCGTCGAGCGCGCCGCGCTTGCAAGGCTTGCCATTCGCGATCCCTACGCGTAACTAAAAAGATCAATTGACCGGACGACGATGAACGACAAACCAGAGACTGCCGCCCGCCCCGATGCCGGCAGTGCGATCAAGGCTTCCGATACGTCGGAAGAGGGATCAAGTCCCAGTACCGTTACCGCTGGTGTTGCCAACACCGGCAGCGCCGCCACCGGCCCGTCGCCTGCCGGTCCTTCCCTGTTCAACCGCGTGCTGGGCCTGTTCCGGCAACGCAATGGCACCAGCTTGCGCGAGGAGATCGCCGGCGCGCTCGCCGAAACGACAAGCGATGTCGAATCCTTCTCGCCTGGCGAACGTGCCATGCTCAACAACATCCTGCGCCTGCGCGAAGTGCGCGTCGAGGACGTCATGGTGCCGCGCGCCGATATCGAGGCGGTCGAGATCGCCACGACGCTTGGTGACTTGCTTGGCATGTTCGAGCAATCCGGCCATTCCCGCATGCCGGTCTATTCCGAGACGCTGGACGACCCGCGCGGCATGGTCCATATCCGCGACGTGCTGGCCCATATCACCAAGATTGCGCGCGTCAGGAAGGGCCGCACGACCCGCAAAACGCCCGTCGCCACGGTTCTCGATCTTGCCCAGGTCGACCTCGCGCGCACCATCGGGGAGCTCAACCTGATCCGCCAGGTCCTGTTCGTGCCGCCGTCGATGCTTGCTTCCGACCTGATGGGCCGCATGCAGACGACGCGCACGCAAATGGCCCTGGTCATCGATGAATATGGCGGCACGGACGGCCTCGTCTCGCTCGAGGACATCGTCGAGATGGTGGTCGGCGACATCGAGGACGAGCACGACGATGACGAGCCGATGATCACCCAGACCGGTGACGGCGTGTTCATCGTCGACGGCAAGGCCGAGATCGACGAGGTCGCCAAGATGATCGGCGAGGATTTCGCCGCGGGTGAACATGGCGAATATGTCGACACCATTGGCGGCATGATCTTCAACACGCTCGGCCGCGTACCGGCGCGCGGCGAGGTGGTGCAGGCCATTCCCGGCTTCGAGTTCCATGTGCTTGACGCCGATCCGCGCCGCGTCAAGCGTGTCCGCATCGTGCAGAGCCAGAAGGGCGAGCGCCGCCGGCGCGCCACGGCGCGCACCGAACAGGCCTGAAAAGCTCCGCGCCATGACGGTCGAGGATCCGTTCAAGCATCCGGTCCTCGGTTCTGGCGTATTCTACCGCGACCCGCGTGCGGCGCTGGATTGGCTCGAAGCGGCCTTCGGGTTCGAGCGCAGCATGGTGGTCAGCGATGCCGATGGAAAACTGGTCCATGCCGAGATGCGGTTCGGGGATGGCTACATCATCGTCGATTCCGAATGGGCCGATCACGTCGCGAGCCCCGCATCGGTCGGCGGCAAGAACACGCAGTCGGTCTATATCAGGCTGAAAGACGGCCTGGATGCACATTGCGAGCAGGCCCGCGCGGCCGGTGCTGCCATAATCCAGGAGCCGGCGGACCAGTTTTACGGCGAACGCCAGTATCGGGCGCGCGATCCTGAAAGCCATATCTGGACGTTTACGCAATCAATCCGTTCTGTTTCCCGTGAAGAGGCCGAGCGGTTGGGTGGCTTGCGCATCGAAGGCTGGCACCGGTAGAGCGCAGCCGGGTGGTGGCGCCGGCGTTTGGATTGCAGGCCGCGGCCTGATAAATCTTGCGTCCTGATTCTCGCGACTCGGAAGTATTCATGGTGCGCCTTGCCGGTCGGATAATTCTGCTCTGGGGCTGGCGCCGCGCGCTGGTGGCCTTTTTCGCCGGAGCGCTGGCGGTGCTGGGCCAGGCGCCCTACGATTTCTTCGCCGCCTGTTTCATTTCGTTTCCGGTGCTGGTCTGGCTGCTCGACGGCGCGACTGGCGAAGCCTCCGGCAGCCTGTTGCGCCGCCTGCGGCCGGCCTTCGCCGTCGGCTGGTGGTTCGGCTTCGGCTATTTCCTCGCCGGCCTCTGGTGGATCGGCTCGGCGCTGCTGGTCGAGGCCGACGACTTTGCCTGGGCGCTTCCCTTCGCTGTGGTCGGCATTCCTTTCGCGCTCGCATTCTTCTATGGCTTCGCAACGATGGTCGCCCGGCTCCTGTGGAGCAGCGATATCGGCCGTATCGCCGCCCTTGCCTTCGGTTTTGCGCTGGCGGAGTGGCTGCGCCGCTTCCTGTTCACCGGTTTTCCCTGGAATGCCGTCGGTTACGCGGCGATGCCGGTACCTATTTTGATGCAGAGCGTCTCGGTAACCGGCATGACCGGCATGAACGCGCTCGCGGTCTTCCTTTTCGCACTGCCGGCGCTGCTGGCGACGCGCCGGCATCTTCGGCTGGGCGCCACGCTGTTTGTCATACTCGCCGCACTCCATGTAGGCTTTGGCTATGTCAGGCTCACGGCCCCCGAAAAGCCGGCGACGCGCAGTCTCGATGTCCGCATCGTCCAGCCGGCCGTCGACCTGTCGGAAAAGTGGGACGCCTCGGTGCGCGACCGCATCTTCGCCACCTTGCTGGGCCTGTCCGCCAAGGCTCCGGACCCAGGTCACGAAAAACCGCAACTGATTCTCTGGCCGGAAACCTCGGTGCCGTTCCTTTTCACCGAGCGCCCCGATGCCTTGACGGCGCTGGGCGACATGCTGGGCGACGGCCAGATGCTGATCGCCGGCGTCGTGCGTGAAGAGGGCGGCTCGGCCGCCAGCGCCGAGAGCCGCTACTACAACTCCGTTGTGGCGATCAACGACAAGGGCGAAATCGCCGATGCCGTGGACAAGGTCCATCTTGTGCCGTTCGGTGAGTACCTGCCTTTTGCCGACCTGCTCGGCCGTTTCGGCATCGAACAGCTCGTCGCCGGGCCGCTGACGTTCACGGCCGGCAACGAGCGCCATCCCATCGCGCTGCCGGGCGGCATTCGTGCCCTGCCATTTATCTGTTATGAGGTGATCTTTCCCGATCTGGTGGCAGTTGACGCAACGTCATCGCAGTTTATTGTGAACGTTACCAATGATGCGTGGTTCGGCGACACGCCGGGACCGTATCAGCATTTCAGGCAGGCCCAGATTCGCGCGGTGGAGAACGGATTGCCCTTGTTGCGTGCTGCCAACAACGGCATCTCGGCCGTTGTCGACACGCATGGCCGCGTCGTCGATGCGCTGGCGATCGACGCGCGCGGGGTCATCGATGTGAAGGTGCCTGTTTCCGAACAGACGGTGATTTCGCCCAACCAGCGGCGCATTAACGCAATGCTGATCATGTTGCTGTTTGCGCTGGTAGGGCTGCTGTTGAACGTAAGGCAAAAGCTACGGGTGAATTGACAGTTGGCACATTAGAAACTCATACTGTACGGCCTGAAAATTTCTCGAAGCCGGTGGATCGTTCTGTTGGGGCAGTCGCCTCCGGCTTTGTTTGGGCAGGAAAAAAACACAAAGCCGAAAAAATTCGGCGAGGAAAAAATGACAGAAGAAAACAAGAAGAAACCCAATCCCATCGATATTCACGTTGGAAGTCGGGTTCGGCTTCGCCGCAATATGCTCGGAATGAGCCAGGAAAAGCTGGGCGAGAATCTCGGCATCACGTTTCAGCAAATCCAGAAATATGAAAAGGGCACCAATCGCGTCGGTGCCAGCCGTCTGCAGGCGATAGCCTCGATACTCGGTGTGCCCGTCGCCTTCTTTTTCGAGGATGCGCCGGGGCAGGAGTTGACGGCCAACCGTGGCTTTGCCGAGGATAGCTCGATGGCGTTCGCCGTCGAATTCTGCGGCAGTCCCGAAGGGCTTCAGCTCAACCGGGCCTTTGTCAAGATCGCCGACGTCAAGGTACGCCGCAGGATCATAGATCTGGTGAAATCGCTCGCCGAGGGCGATCTCGACTGATCGGCGATGCGCTTCGCACCGGCGGCGTGCACCGCCGGTGGCACAAGATATCGCTTCCGACATTCAGGCCAGACCCGCGGCAACGCTTGACGAGCAGCGCTTTGCCCCGCTAACACGTGGCGCGCCAAAATCGGCAGCCTGCCGATCGTTTTTCAAGAGGGGACACCCGTGACGCGGCAGAACTACTTCTTTACCTCGGAATCCGTTGCCGAGGGCCATCCCGACAAAGTCTGTGATAGGATCTCCGACGAAATTGTCGATCTGGTCTATCGTGAAGCCAAGAAGACCGGCATGGACCCGTGGAAAGTCCGTGTTGCCTGCGAGACGCTAGCGACCACCAACCGTGTCGTCATCGCCGGCGAGGTGCGCGTTCCCGAGACACTCTTGAAGAAGGACAAGGCCGGCAACGTCCTCAAGGACGCCGCGGGCCATCCGGTCGTCAATCCGGCGAAGTTCAAATCCGTCGCCCGCAAGGCGATCCGCGAGATCGGCTACGAGCAGGCCGGCTTCCACTGGAAGACGGCCAAGATCGAGGTCCTGCTGCATGGCCAGTCGCCTGATATCGGCCAGGGCGTGGACAACGCCGCCGACCGTCAGGGCGAGGAAGGTGCCGGCGACCAGGGCATCATGTTCGGCTATGCCTGCCGCGAGACGCCGGACCTGATGCCGGCGCCGATCTACTACAGCCACAAGATCCTTGAGCTTCTGGCCGCCGCCCGTCACGAAAACAACGGCGAGGCTGGCAAGCTCGGGCCGGACGCCAAGAGCCAGGTCACAGTCCGCTATGTCGACGGCAAGGCCGCGGAGGCGACACAGATCGTGCTGTCGACCCAGCATCTCGATTCGAGCTGGGATTCCAAGAAGGTCCGCAAGGTCGTGGAACCCTATATCCGCGAGGCATTGGGTGACCTCAAGATCGCTGACGACTGCATGTGGTACATCAACCCGACCGGCAAGTTCGTCATTGGCGGTCCGGACGGCGATGCCGGCCTGACCGGCCGCAAGATCATCGTCGACACCTATGGCGGCGCGGCTCCTCATGGCGGCGGCGCCTTCTCCGGCAAGGACACCACCAAGGTCGACCGGTCGGCCGCCTATGCGGCGCGCTACCTGGCCAAGAACGTCGTGGCGGCGAAGCTCGCCGACCGCTGCACCATCCAGCTTTCCTATGCCATCGGCGTCGCCCAGCCGCTGTCGGTCTATGTCGACCTGCACGGCACCGGCAAGGTCGATGAGGCAAAGCTCGAGGACGCGCTGCGCACCGTGATGGACCTGTCGCCGTCAGGCATTCGCCGTCATCTCGATCTCAACAAGCCGATCTACGCCAAGACGTCGTCTTATGGCCATTTCGGCCGCAAGGCCGGCCGTGACGGATCTTTCTCCTGGGAAAAGACAGATCTCGCCAAGGCGCTCAAGGATGCTGTCGCGGCCTGATCGCCACGACAGACCACGCGACCCAGATGAGCCAGCAAGACAGGCCAAGCCGTACGACCGAAGCCTTCTTCGGCCGTCGGCGCGGCAAGCCCGTTCGTCCGCAGCAGGCGGCGACCCTGGAAAGCGGCCTCGGCGCCTACCGGCTCGATCTGACGGCTGAAGCGCCGTCGGAATTGCGAACCTTGTTCAAAACTGAGGTTTCGGAGGTTCGGCTCGAGATCGGCTTTGGTGGCGGTGAACATCTTCTGCACCGCGCGACCGAGGCGCCGACGATCGGCTTCATCGGCGTAGAACCCTTCGTCAACGGCATGGCCAAGATGATGATGGCGGTGCGGGCAGCGCCGCTGGCCAATCTCAGGGTCTACGACGACGACGCCACCCAGTTGCTTGACTGGCTGCCGCCGGCCTCGCTCGACGGCATCGACCTTCTCTATCCCGATCCCTGGCCGAAGAAGAAGCACTGGAAGCGGCGTTTCGTCAGCCCGGTCAATCTCGACCGTTTCGCGCGCGTCCTGAAGCCGGGCTCGAAATTCCGCTTTGCGTCGGATATCGACACTTATGTGAACTGGACCTTGCTGCATTGCCGGGCGCATGGCGCCTTCGCATGGCAGGCGGATGAGGCGGCGGACTGGCATCGCTCCTACGAGGGCTGGCCCGGCACGCGCTACGAGGCCAAGGCCATTCGCGAGGGTCGCCGGCCGGCCTATCTTACCTTCATCAGGACGTAAGCCCGCCCGACCGGCAACGGCTGCGGCAACTGCCGGGAGCCGGGATCATCGATAAATCGCCGCGATCCCAGCGGCTCAATACATCCCGAACTTCTGCATTCTCCGGCCCTGTAGCCATGCTGTCCGTGCCATTCCCAGCTCCATTGGCTGGGGATGAAAACCGGACAACTCATGTGCTACCTAATCCGGACAACTCATGTGCTTACGACAGGCCGGCACTGCGGGCTTGAAACACCAGCCCGGATCGTTTATATCGACCTCAAATTCTTGGTCGGGATGACGAAGAGTGGGTCCACCCGGTCCCGCTCTTTTTTATTACCTGCCGATAGGTTCGAAACGAACAACAGGCAATTGATGACTGCAACGGCAAGCGAAGGTGACGACCGCATCATCCGCGAAAGCGGCATCGATGCGCGCATTGCGGTGATCGTCCAGCCGGTGCTGCGCGGCATCGGTTTTCGCCTCGTGCGCGTGCATCTGTCCGGCCAGAACGGGCTGACGCTGCAGATCATGGCCGAGCGTGAGGACGGCACCATGACCGTCGAGGATTGCGAAGAGGTCAGCCGCGCGGTGTCGCCGGCGCTCGACGTCGATGATCCGATCGAAAAGGCATATCATCTCGAAGTTTCCTCGCCCGGCATCGACCGGCCCTTGGTGCGCAAATCGGATTTCGTGACCTGGACCGGTCATCTGGTGAAGATGGAGACATCGGTCGTCGTCGCTGACCGCAAGCGTTTCAAGGGCAAGATCGCCGAGGCCGGTGAGAACGACGTGCTGATCGAGCGCGACAAGGCGGCCTATGGTGAGGAGCCGACGGTGCGCGTGCCCTATGACACCATTGCCGATGTCCGGCTGATCCTGACCGACGACCTCATTCGCGAAGCGTTGTCGAAGGACAACAGGGCGCGCAAGGAAGCCAAGAGACGCCGCGGTGAACCGGACGACGATGTGTCCGAGGGTGCGGAACCGGACGCCACGGAAGAACACGAACAGGAAATTTGATTGAGCTGCCGGGCGCAAAGGTCCGGCGAACAGGCTCGGGAGAAAGAACATGGTTGTAAGCGCCAACAGACTTGAACTGCTGCAGATTGCCGATGCGGTCGCGCGTGAAAAGTCGATCGACAAGTCGATCGTCATCGCCGCCATGGCCGATGCGATCCAGAAGGCGGCACGCTCGCGTTATGGCCAGGAGACCAACATCCGCGCCGACATCAACCCGAACACCGGCGAGATGAAGCTGCAGCGGCTGATGGAGGTGGTCGAGAAAGTGGACGACTACGCCACCCAGATCGCCATTTCCTCGGCCCGTGAGCGTAATCCCGATGCCCAGCTCGGCGATTTCATCGCCGAACAGCTGCCGCCAATGGATTTCGGCCGTATCGCCGCCCAGTCGGCCAAGCAGGTCATCGTGCAGAAGGTGCGCGAGGCCGAACGCGACCGCCAGTATGATGAGTACAAGGACCGTATCGGTGAGATCGTCAACGGCACCGTCAAGCGCGTCGAGTACGGCAACGTCATCGTCGATCTCGGCCGTGGCGAGGCGATCATCCGCCGCGACGAGCTGATCCCACGCGAAAACTACAAATACGGCGATCGCGTCCGTGCCTATGTCTACGACGTGCGCCGCGAGCAGCGCGGCCCGCAGATCTTCCTGTCGCGCACCCATCCGCAGTTCATGGCCAAGCTCTTCACCATGGAAGTGCCGGAGATCTATGACGGCATCATCGAAATCAAGTCGGTCGCCCGCGACCCGGGCTCGCGCGCCAAGATCGCCGTCATCTCGCGTGATAGCTCGATCGACCCGGTCGGCGCCTGCGTCGGTATGCGCGGCAGCCGCGTCCAAGCCGTCGTTGGCGAATTGCAGGGCGAGAAGATCGACATCATTCCGTGGTCGCCTTCGGCCGCCTCCTTCATCGTCAACGCATTGCAGCCGGCGGAAGTCGCCAAAGTCGTGCTCGACGAGGATGCGGAGCGCATCGAAGTAGTGGTTCCCGACGATCAGCTGTCGCTGGCCATCGGCCGCCGCGGCCAGAACGTGCGCCTTGCCTCGCAGCTCACCGGCTGGGACATCGACATCCTGACCGAGGCCGAGGAATCCGAGCGCCGTCAGAAGGAATTCGTCGAGCGCTCGGCGCTGTTCATGGAAGCGCTCGATGTCGACGAGATGGTCGGCCAGGTGCTGGCTTCCGAGGGCTTCACCAGCGTCGAGGAAGTCGCCTATGTCGATGCCGGCGAGATCGCCTCGATCGACGGTTTCGATGAGGATACCGCCTCTGAAATCCAGACCCGCGCCCGCGAGTATCTGGAGAAGATTGAGGCCGAGCACGACGAGAAGCGCAAGGCGCTGGGCGTTTCGGATGATCTGCGCGAAATCCCTGGCGTCACCACCGCCATGATGGTGACGCTCGGCGAGGACGGCGTGAAGACGATCGAGGATTTCGCCGGCTATGCCGCCGACGACCTCACCGGCTGGAAGGAACGCAAGGACGGCGAGACCAAGGTCTATCCCGGCGTGCTGGCCAATCACGGCGTTTCGCGCGCCGATGCCGAGCAGATGGTTCTGGCCGCTCGCCTCAAGGCCGGCTGGATCACCGAAGACGAGCTTGCGGCCGAAGAAGAAACGGCTGACGAAGCCGTTGGTGCGTGAGGTGAAACCGCATCGCACACAACCCGCCCTTGGACGAGATGAACGATCGCACCTGCATCGTCACCCGAAAACAGGCCGAACCGGATGAACTGATCCGGTTCGTCGTCGGCCCGGATTCGGCCGTCGTTCCCGATATCAAGAGAAATCTACCCGGCCGTGGTTGCTGGGTGAGTGCCGACCGCCTACATATCGAGCAGGCGGCGGCCAAGAACCTTTTTGCCCGCGCCTTTAAGGCACAGGTGGTCGTGCCGCCCGATCTCGGTGGCATGGTCGACGGGTTGCTCTCCAGATCCGCTCTGGGCATGCTGGGCCTTGCCCGCAAGGCAGGCGCGATTTCGCTCGGTGCTACCAAAGTCGAGAGCGCGGTGCGCGGTGGGCTGGCGCTTTTCGTGCTCCACGCCACCGAAGCGTCCGACGATGGCGTACGCAAGATCAGTCAGGCGCGGCGGGCGACCGTCCATATCGGCGGCCCTTCCATCCTTGCCTACAAACTTTTCTCCGAGGCCGAGTTGAGCTTGGCATTGGGGGGTACAAATGTGATACATGCTGCCGTCCTCGCGGGAGACGCGGGTAAGGCGGTCCAGAAGCGCATGGTTGCGCTCGACCGATATCGGGGCGGAACCCCGGACGATCTTGCAATGCTTGCGGCCGTTGCTGACGAAGATGATGCCGCAGAGGATATGGAATGAGCGATACGAAATCGGGCGACGACAAGACGTTGAGTGTTACACCGAAGAAGACCTTGACGCTGAAGCGCCCCGGCATGGAACAGGGCACTGTGCGCCAGAACTTCTCGCACGGCCGTACCAAGTCGGTCGTGGTCGAGACCAAGAAGCGCAAGTTCTCGCTGCCCGGCGACAAGCCGGAGCCGGCTGCGGCTCCGCCTGCGTCTGCGCCCGTCTTCACGCCGAAGCCGGCAGTCGTGGCGGCACCTGTCGTGCAGGAAGCGCCCAAGGCACCGCCGCCGCCGCCGCCTCCGGTCGAGCGCAGCGGCATGGTGCTGAACGAACTGTCGCGCAGCGAAATGGAAGCGCGCCGCAGGGCGCTCGAGGGCTCGAAGGTCCGCGAGGTCGAAGACCGTCAGCGCGCAGCCGACGAGGCCAAGCGCCGCGCCGAGGACGAAGAGCGCCGCAAGCGCGAACGCGAGGACTCCGCACGCCGCCAGGCCGAGGAAGAGGCCCGGTTGCAGACCGAGGCCGAATCGCGCCGTCGCGCCGAGGAAGAAGCACGCCGCCGCGCACCGCAAGCCGCTGAGTTGGCGACCGCCGACGAGGAGGAAGGGGCCAAGCCGAAGCGGGCGACCGCCGGTGCACCGGTGCGCCGCCTGGTCACGCCCGAAGTGGCACGCCCGGCCAAACCCACCAAGAGCGAGGAAGATCGCCGCCGTGGCAAGCTGACACTGAATTCCGCGTTGTCCGACGAGGACGCGCGGGCCCGTTCGTTGTCGTCGATGCGTCGCCGCCAGGAAAAATTCAAGCGCGCGATGCACAATGAGCCGCGCGAGAAGGTCATGCGCGAAGTGATCCTGCCCGAAACCATCACCATCCAGGAATTGGCGCAGCGCATGTCCGAGCGTGCTGTCGACCTCGTCAAGTACTTCATGAAGCAGGGCCAGATTCTGAAGCCGGGCGACGTCATCGACGCCGATACGGCCGAGCTGGTGGCTACCGAATTCGGCCACACGGTCCGCCGCGTCGCCGAGTCCGATATCGAGGAAGGCCTGTTCAACATCGCCGATCGTCCGGAAGACCTCGTGTCGCGTCCGCCGGTCGTCACCATCATGGGCCACGTCGACCACGGCAAGACGTCGCTGCTCGATGCGATCCGCAACGCCAATGTCGTTTCCGGCGAAGCCGGCGGCATCACCCAGCATATCGGCGCCTATCAGGTCGAGAAGAACGGTCAGAAGATCACCTTCATCGACACGCCCGGCCACGCCGCTTTCACGGCGATGCGCGCCCGTGGCGCCCAGGCCACCGACATCGCCATCCTGGTGGTGGCGGCCGACGACAGCGTCATGCCGCAGACGATCGAATCGATCAGCCATGCCAAGGCTGCCGGCGTTCCGATCATCGTGGCGATCAACAAGATCGACAAGCATGATGCCGATCCGCAGAAAGTGCGCTCGGAACTCTTGCGTCATGAAGTCTTCGTCGAATCGATGGGCGGTGAAGTGCTGGACGTCGAGGTGTCGGCGACCAAGGGCACCAATCTCGACAAGTTGCTCGAAGCGATCCTGCTGCAGGCCGAAATCCTCGACCTCAAGGCCAACCCCGACCGCACCGCCGAGGGTGTCGTCATCGAAGCGCAGCTCGACAAGGGCCGTGGTCCCGTCGCCACCGTGCTGGTGCAGACCGGCACCTTGATGCCGGGCGACATCCTTGTCGCCGGCAACGAATGGGGTCGCGTGCGCGCGCTGGTCAACGATCGCGGCGATCAGATCAAGGAAGCGCCGCCGGCAATGCCGGTCGAGGTGCTCGGCCTTCAGGGAACCCCGCAGGCCGGCGACCGCTTCGCCGTGGTCAACAACGAAGCCCGTGCCCGCGAGATCACCGAATATCGCCAGCGTCTGGCGCGCGAGAAGGCGGTGGCCAGGCATGCCGGCCAGCGCGGCTCGCTCGAACAGATGATGTCGCAGCTGCAGACGAGCGGGTTGAAGGAATTCCCGCTGGTCATCAAGGGCGACGTGCAGGGTTCGATCGAAGCGATCAATGCTGCCCTGGACAAGCTCGGCACCGATGAAGTGCGTGCGCGCATCGTTCATTCCGGCGCCGGCGCCATCACCGAAAGCGACGTCTCGCTGGCGGAAACATCGGGCGCGGCGATCATCGGCTTCAACGTGCGCGCCAATGTGCAGGCGCGTGCCGCGGCCGCGGCCGCGGGCATCGAGATCCGCTACTACTCGATCATCTACAACCTGGTGGATGATGTGAAAGCGGCTCTGTCGGGCCTGTTGTCGCCGGAGCGTCGCGAGACCTTCATCGGTAATGCCGAGATCCTCGAAATCTTCGACATCACCAAGGTCGGCAAGATCGCCGGCTGCCGTGTCACCGAAGGCAAGGTCGAACGTGGCGCGGGCGTACGCCTGATCCGCGACAACGTCGTCATCCACGAAGGCACGCTGAAGACCCTGAAGCGCTTCAAGGACGAGGTTTCGGAAGTCCCTGGCGGCCAGGAGTGCGGTATGGCCTTCCAGAACTACGAGGACATGCGCGTCGGCGACGTCATCGAGTGCTTCCGCGTCGAGATGGTGACCCGCACACTCTGAGTTCGAGTGGCTCGTCGATACCGGGCGGTGGTCGAAAGACCGCCGCCTCAGTGCTATTGAGAATGACCGTTTGAGACATGAGGCACGGTCCCATCCCGCGCCTCACGCTTTCAGGATTGAGAAAAATGCCCCGTTCCACGACATCAAGTCCATCCCAGCGCATGCTGCGCGTCGGCGAGCAGGTGCGCCATGCGCTCTCCGAAACTCTGCAGCGTGGCGAGATCATCGACCCGTTGATTGAAAACTCGGTTGTTTCGGTCTCCGAAGTGCGCATGTCGCCCGATCTCAAGATCGCCACCGCCTTTGTTTCTCCGCTCGGCGCCAAGGACGCCGACGCGGTGATCGAGGCGCTGAACAAGCATGCCAAGTTCGTGCGCGGCCGCGTCTCCGGCGCGCTCAGGCAGATGAAGTACATGCCGGAATTCCGCTTCCGGCTGGATACGTCCTTCGACAATTTCGCCAGGATCAACGATCTGCTGAAATCGCCCGAAGTGGCGCGCGATCTGGATAGCGACGACAATAAGGAAGAAGAATAATGGCGCGTCGCGGCAAGAAAAAGGGCCGGCCGGTCTCCGGCTGGGTGGTCCTGGACAAGCCGGTCGGTATGGGCTCGACCGAGGCCGTGTCCAAGATCAAATGGCTGTTCCAGGCCGAAAAGGCCGGCCATGCCGGCACGCTCGACCCTCTTGCCTCCGGCATGCTGCCGATCGCGCTAGGCGAAGCCACCAAGACCGTGCCCTACGTGCAGGACGGCGCCAAGGTCTATCGTTTCACCGTTGCCTGGGGCGATGAGCGCTCCACCGACGATCTTGAAGGGCCGGTGACGAAGAGCTCCGAGCTGCGTCCGGCGGAAGCCGAGGTGCGGGCGCTGCTGCCGAAATACACCGGCGTCATCATGCAGACGCCGCCGCAATTCTCGGCCATCAAGATTGCGGGCGAGCGCGCCTACGACCTCGCCCGCGAAGGCGGGACGGTCGACATACCCGCGCGCGAGATCGAGATCGGCCGGCTCGATATTGTCGAGCATAAGCCGGACCAGACGATTTTCGAAGTCGAATGCGGCAAGGGCACGTATGTGCGTTCGCTGGCCCGCGACATGGGCCGCGACCTCGGCTGCTTCGGCCATATCAGCGAGCTGCGCCGGGTCGAGGTTGAGCCGTTCACGCCGGAGGACTTCGTCACCATCGCCGAACTCGAGGCCGCCCGCTTCGGCGCGCAAGGCGAGGACAAATCGGACCCAGAAGCAGATTCTGCTGGCGCGGTGGAAGTGCCGATCGACTTCGGCGCCATTGACGGGCTTCTCGTCGACACGTCAGCGGCGCTCGACTGTCTGCCGCAGATCGCCATCAGCGATGACGCGGCGACAAAGATCCGCCTCGGCAATCCGGTCATCATCCGTGGCCGTGACGCACCAGTGGAGGCGGAAGAGGCCTGCGCGACGTCACGTGGCAAGCTGGTCGCCATCGGCGCCATCGAGCAAGGCATGTTCAAGCCCAAGCGGGTCTTTGCCGGGTGATGCCACACATCTAATGTCGGTGCGACATCGCGGCAGGGGGCTCCATGGCAAAGGCTGACACGGTCAAGAAGCGCGCGCCGGTGAAGACGAGACGGCCGCCTGTCGGCGCCTCGCCGGGCACATTGATCGCCGATCCAGCGGCGCGGCGCTCCGAATTGCGGCTGACCCTGATCTCGCCGCAGAAGTTCAAGACGATCGACAATGCCAGCATCGACGATGTCGGGTCCAATTGCCGGAAATGGCCGGTCATCTGGCTTGACTGCACCGGCCTCGCCAACATCCAGTTGATCGAGGAGATCGGCCGCATCTTCAGCCTGCATCCGCTGGCGCTGGAGGATGTCGTCAATACCGGCCAGCGGCCGAAAGTCGACTTCTTCGAGGATCACGCCTTCGTCGTCATGCGCATGATCGACGATGTCACGTCGCATCGCTACGAACAGATCGCTCTCTTCCTCGGCGAGAACTTCGTCGTCACCTTCCAGGAACGCGAGGGCGATCCGTTTAATCCGGTGCGCAAGCGCATCGAGAGTTCGGCGCCCAACCGGTTGCGCACACGCGGCGCCGACTATCTCGCCTACGCGCTGATCGACGCCATCGTCGACAGCTATTTTCCGCCGATCGAGGCTGCCGGCGACCTTGTCGACAGCATCGAGGACCAGATGTTGCATTCGACGCACAAGCACCAAATGCGGCAGTTGCACGAATTGCGGCGCGATGCCAACGTCCTGAAAGGCGTGCTGTGGCCCATGCGCGATGCGCTGGCCACCCTGATCCGTAACGACGTGGCCTATGTCGGAGCCGAGACCAAGGTCTTCCTCAACGACACGCTCGACCATTCGCTCAGGCTGATTGAACTGGTCGAGACCCAGCGCGACATGCTGACCGGCCTGATCGAAATGCACCTGTCGCTGAGCCAGGCCCGCACCAACGACGTCATCTCCTATCTCACCATCGTCTCGGTCATCTTCATGCCACTCACCTTCCTGGTTGGCATCTGGGGCATGAATTTCGACCCCGCGAGCTCGCCATGGAACATGCCGGAGCTGAAGGCGTACTACGGATATCCGTTGTCGCTGCTGTTCATGGCTGCCGTCGCTGTCGGGCTGATTGCATTCTTCAAATGGAAGAAATGGCTTTGACTGGGATTAAACCTGCCATCTGAGCGTCAAAAGCCGGCTTGTGAATTGGGCTGGTGTTTTTCGGGAAATTGCACTATATGCGCCGCAGCATAGCGCCTTGACGCCTTGCATGCACGGCCCCTGCTGGACGACATCCCGGCTGTGGGCGACCCGTTTCCTCAAACAAATAAGGAAAAACACGATGTCGATTACTGCCGAGCGCAAACAGGAATTGATGGGTGAATTCGCAACCGCCAAGGGCGATACCGGTTCTCCGGAAGTCCAGGTAGCCATCCTTTCCGAGCGCATCAAGAACCTGACCGACCATTTCAAGGACCACAAGAAGGATAACCATTCCCGCCGTGGTCTGCTCGCTCTCGTGTCCCAGCGCCGCAGCCTGCTTGATTATCTCAAGCGTAAGGACGACACGCGCTATCAGACACTGATCGAGAAGCTCGGTCTGCGCCGTTGACGAATTGACCGGCGGACTTTCCCAGGGAAGTCCGCCGGTCACGCATTCTGCCAGTCGTATCGGCTGGCCAGACCCGGTTTCGAGCGTGCAGAGGGCCACTCGAAACCGCCCATGGACGGTCATGGGGCAGGATTGCAGGACGCTCGTGCGCGCTCGTCGCGCTTAAATCATCCGAGCTTCCCGTTGTCTTGCCCGTGGCTGCCCGAGAAAGGAAGCCAGGGAAAGGGCATCCGCGCACCGTGAAACGGCGCGCCCCTTTCCGCTTATTAAGGACAAGACATGTTCAATCACCACAAAGTAGAAATCGAATGGGGCGGCCGTCCGCTCATCCTGGAAACCGGCAAGATCGCGCGCCAGGCTGACGGCGCGGTGCTCGCCACCTACGGCGAGACCAAGGTTCTCGCCACCGTCGTTTCGATGAAGGAGCCGAAGCCCGGCCTCGACTTCTTTCCGCTGACCGTCAACTACCAGGAAAAGACCTATGCCGCCGGCAAGATCCCGGGCGGCTATTTCAAGCGCGAAGGCCGTCCGAGCGAAAAGGAAACGCTGGTTTCCCGACTCATCGACCGCCCGATCCGCCCGCTCTTCGCCGCCGGCTACAAGAACGACACCCAGATCGTCGTCACCGTCGTCCAGCATGACCTCGAAAACGATCCGGACATCCTGTCGATTGTTGCCACCTCGGCCGCTCTGACGCTCTCCGGCGTTCCGTTCATGGGCCCGGTCGGCGGCGCCCGCGTCGGTTACATCAACGGCGAATATGTGCTGAACCCGCATGTCGACGAGATGCAGGAATCCAAGCTCGACCTCGTTGTCGCCGGCACCGCCGACGCCGTGCTGATGGTCGAGTCGGAAGCCAGGGAACTTGGCGAAGAGCTGATGCTGGGCGCCGTCATGTTCGGCCACAAGGGTTTCCAGCCGGTCATCGACGCTATCATCAAGCTGGCCGAAGTTGCCGCCAAGGAGCCGCGCGACTTCACCGCGCCGGATTATTCCGCGCTTGAGGCCGCGATGCTGAAGATCGTCGGCGACGAGCTCAGCGATGCCTACAAGAACGTCGACAAGCAGAAGCGTTATGCCGCCGTCGACGCCGTCAAGACGAAGGTCAAGGCAGCGTTTGCCCCCGCCGAAGGCGAAGACGCCAAGTACACCTCCGAACAGATTGGCTCGGTGTTTAAGGAGCTCCAGGCCAAGGTCGTGCGCTGGAACATTCTCGACACCGGCTCGCGCATCGATGGCCGCGACCTCAAGACCGTGCGCAAGATCGTCTCCGAAGTCGGCGTCCTGCCGCGCACCCACGGCTCGGCGCTGTTCACCCGCGGCGAGACCCAGGCGCTGGTCGTTGCCACGCTCGGCACCGGCGAGGACGAGCAGTATGTCGATTCCTTGACCGGCATGTACAAGGAGAAGTTCCTCCTTCACTACAACTTCCCTCCCTACTCAGTCGGTGAGACCGGCCGCATGGGGTCGCCCGGCCGCCGCGAAATCGGTCACGGCAAGCTCGCCTGGCGCGCCATCCGTCCGATGCTGCCGAGCGCTGACCAGTTCCCCTACACGCTGCGCGTCGTCTCGGAGATCACCGAGTCTAATGGTTCGTCGTCGATGGCTACCGTCTGCGGTACCTCGCTGGCGCTGATGGATGCCGGCGTGCCGCTGGCCAAGCCGGTTGCCGGCATCGCCATGGGCCTGATCAAGGAAGGCGAGCGCTTCGCCGTGCTCTCCGACATCCTTGGCGATGAGGATCATCTCGGCGACATGGACTTCAAGGTTGCCGGCACCGAAGGCGGCATCACCTCGCTGCAGATGGACATCAAGATCGATGGCATCACCGAAGAGATCATGAAGATCGCCCTCGGCCAGGCCAAGGACGGCCGCCTGCATATCCTCGGCGAGATGGCCCATGCTCTGACCGGCGCCCGCCCCGAACTCGGCGAGTTCGCGCCGCGCATCGAGGTCATGCACATCCCGACCGACAAGATCCGCGACGTCATCGGTTCGGGCGGCAAGGTCATCCGCGAGATCGTCGAGAAGACCGGCGCCAAGATCAACATCGAGGACGACGGCACGGTCAAGATCGCTTCCTCGAATGCCAAGGAGATCGAGGCGGCGAAGAAGTGGATTCACACCATCGTTGCCGAACCGGAAGTCGGCGAAATCTACGAAGGCACGGTCGTCAAGACCGCCGACTTCGGCGCCTTCGTCAACTTCTTCGGTCCGCGTGACGGCCTCGTCCACATCTCGCAGCTTGCCAACGACCGGGTCGCCAAGACCTCGGACGTCGTCAAGGAAGGCGACAAGGTCTGGGTCAAGCTGATGGGCTTCGACGAGCGCGGCAAGGTCCGCCTGTCGATGAAAGTCGTCGACCAGGCCACCGGCAAGGAAATCGCGCGCGAGAAGAAGACAGAAGGCGAAGAAGACGCCGCCTGAGCGATCTGACGGCAAATGAGGCGGGCGCGGCTTAGGTCGCGCCCGTTTTTGTTTATGGAGCACGGCTATGTCCGCTGAAGCGCTGAAGACGCTTTTTCATCCGTTCAATACCGAGGCTCTTTCCCCACCGCGCAAGGGCGAGCACATCCTCTTCATTGGCGCCGAACCTGGCCTGCGCTTGCCGCCGGCTTTCGAGGCTACGATGCATCTCGTACAGGGCTTCCGGCCGTATTTCCGTGCGTTGCAGGCGGCGGGCTTCACGGTCACGCCGCAATCGACCGGCGACCGTTTTGATGCCGCGCTCGTGCTCGCCGGCCGCCATCGCGGTCAGAACGAACTGCGCATCGCCGAGGCTTTCGAGCGCGTGGACGAGGGTGGATTGATTGTCATTGCCGGCGGCAAGGAGGATGGCATCGCCAGCCTGCGCAAGCGCGTCGGCGATCTCGCGCCGCTTGATGGCCACATGCCGAAATATCACGGCATTGCCTTCTGGCTGCGCCGCCCGGCCGACACGCAAGCCGCCGCCGCGCTACGCGCTGCCAATCCCGCCTTGCTGGTTGGCGAGCGGTTCCACACCGCACCCGGCATGTTCTCCTTCGATCGCGTCGATGCCGGTTCGAAACTGCTGGTCGAGAACTTGCCCGGCGATCTGCGTGGCAGTGCGGCTGATTTCTGCGCCGGCTGGGGCTACGTGGCGGCGGAGATGGCTGCCCGCTCGCCGGGCTTGTCGGCCCTCGATCTTTACGAGGCCGATTTCGATGCGCTGGAGGCGGCCAGGGGCAATCTCGGCAACACCGTGGCGCAGGGCTTCTTCTGGATGGATCTGCTCGCCGAGCCTGTCGAGCGCCGTTACGACGTCATCGCGATGAACCCGCCCTTCCATCGCAGCCGTGCGGCGGAGCCGGAGATTGGTGCCGGCATGATCCGCGCGGCAGCCAAGGCCCTGAAGCCCGGTGGACGCCTGTTCATGGTCGCCAACCGGCAGCTTCCTTACGAGCCGGTGCTGTCGGCCGCCTTTGCCAGTCATGCGGAGCTTGCCCGCGACGGCATGTTCAAGGTGTTTGCCGCGCGCAGGTAATGCGGAGCGGGGGGTTATCAATGCAGGTTGGCGACGCGCCTCATGTCGTCGGCGACATGCCCGTCGCCAACGCTGATCTTGAGCGGTGCTGGCCGGCCGAACAGGTAGCCTTGCACCACCTCGCAGCCGGCGGCCCGCAGCAGCGTCGCCTGGCTTTCGGTCTCGACGCCTTCGGCGATGATGCTGACGCCGAGCGCCCGCGACAGCCCGACAATGGTCGACACGACCGCGCCGGAGCTGGCATCCGTATCGATGCGGCTGACGAAGGAACGATCGATCTTCAGCTTGCCGAATGAGAAGTCGATCAGATAGCTGAGATTGGAATAGCCGGTGCCGAAATCATCGACGGCGACCGAGATTCCCATCTCGGCAAGTTCTTTCAAGATGATGGCCGCGCGGTCGCGGTCCTGCATCATCGCCGTCTCGGTGACTTCCAGTTCCAGCCGTGACGGCTTGATGCCGGTGGCCCGCATCGTGTCGCGCACAATGCCGACGAAGTCCTTGGTCATGAACTGGACCGGCGAGATGTTGACGGCGACGAAACAGTCGTCAGGCAGATGGCGGGCATCGCTGCAGGCCTTGCGCAGAACCCATTCGCCGATCGGGTTGATCATGCCGGTCTCCTCGGCGATCTGGATGAACTCCATCGGCGGGATCATGCCGCGTTCGGGATGCTTCCAGCGGATCAATGCCTCGTAGCCGACGATGCGGCCGGTCGGGAGGTCGAGCTGCGGCTGATAGTGCAGGTCGAAATCGCCGCGTTCAAAGGCGCTATGCAGCTCGGATTCGACCCATTGGCGATGGTCGGCCACGCGTCCCATCTCGCTGTCGAAGACCGACCAGTTGCCAACCCCTCTGGCACGCGCATTCTGCAGCGCCAGGTTGGAGCGCCGCAGGATAAGGACCGGATCGATACCGTCCTTGGGCATCGCCACGATGCCGACCGACAGGCTCACCGATTGCTGATGACTGCCGAGTTCATACGGCTCCATCATCTCGTCGATGAGCCTCTCGACCATGCTTTCCAGGGTTCCCCGGATCAGATGGTCCGGGAGCAGCACCGCGAACTCGCCGGCCCCGATGCGGCCGATTAGGGCGCGCGCGGGCACGCAGTCGTGCAGCCGCCTGGTGAAGGCGCGGATCAGTTCATCGCCCTGGGTGTAGCCGATAGCGTCGTTGATCTGCTTGAACCGGTCAATGTCGATGTCGATCAGGAACACCGGTTCCCCGGTGCGGCTTGTCGCGCATGCCGCCTCGGCGATCTTGCCGACCATGGCCGAGCGCGCCAGCAGTCCGGTCAGCTTGTCGAAATGGGTTTCGTTGAAGACAAAATCGGCCGATTCATCGATGCCGGCGAAGAAGGACATTGCCGCCACCGATGCCGCCAGCGCGCAAAGCGCGGCCATCACCGAGACCATCATATCAGCCGATATGCCGGCAAACCCGTCGCCGAGGCCGTGCTTCAGGCCCCAGATGCCGAGGACGAAACTGCCAATGCCCGAACTTGCTATCGTGAGCAGTCGGAACACGGGTGTTCGCTTCGGGTTGCTGATGCCAGGCATGAGAAGGTCCCCAGATGGGGAGCTCTATAGCGGAAATCCTCTTAAAATGAGTTTCCGCGAATGAATCCAATTTTACTGGAGAGGATTATTTTCTTTACTGGCAAAGGACCCCACTTGGGGACGCTTCAGTCACGCCCGCCATCCGTCTGCTTCAACTCATCGAGTGTCGGCATCGAGACGATATGATAGCCGGAATCGACATAGTGGATCTCGCCGGTGACACCGGACGCAAGGTCGGACAGGAGATAGAGCGAGGAGCCGCCGACCTCGTCGATCGTCACCGTCCGGCGCAACGGCGAGTTGCGCTGCTGGTAGGAGAACATGTGGCGCGCGTCAGAAATGCCGGCGCCGGCCAGTGTGCGCACCGGACCGGCCGAGATGCCGTTGACCCGGATGCCGCGTGGGCCGTAGTCGTTGGCGAGGTAGCGCACGCTGGCCTCGAGCCCAGCCTTGGCGACCCCCATGACATTGTAGTTCGGCATGACGCGGACCGAGCCGGCATAAGTCAGCGTGATCATCGAGCCGCCGGCAGTCATCAGCGGCGCGGCGTTGCGCGCCACTTCGGTGAAGGAATAGCAGGAGATCACCATGGTGCGGACGAAATTGTCCCGGCTGGTGTCGGCATAGAGGCCTTTCAATTCGTTCTTGTCTGAAAAGCCGATGGCATGGACGACGAAGTCCAGTCCGCCCCACGCCTTGCCGAGCGTCTCGAACGTGGCGGCGACCGAAGCGCTGTCCTCGACGTCGCAGGGAACGACCAGCGAAGCGCCGAGCTTGTCGGCGAGCGGCTTGACCCGGCGGCCGAAAGCCTCGCCCTGATAGGTGAAGGCGAGTTCCGCCCCATGTTCGGACAATTTCCGGGCGATGCCCCAAGCAATCGAATGATCGTTGGCCACACCCATGACAAGCCCACGCTTGCCCTTCATCAATCCGTCCATGGCCGGCAAATCCTTATATAAAAAAACTTGGCCTTATGCGGAATAGCGCTGGAAAACGAGCGTTGCGTTGGTGCCGCCGAAACCGAAGGAATTCGACAGAACGGTGTCGATCCCTGCGTTGTCGATGCGCTTGCGCACGATCGGCATGCCCTCGAATTCCGGATCGAGCGTCTCGATATGGGCGCTTTCGCCGATGAAGCCGCCTTGCATCATCAGGATCGAATAAATGGATTCCTGCACGCCTGCCGCGCCCAGCGAATGGCCGGTCAGCGACTTCGTCGACGTGATGAACGGCATCTTCTCGCCGAACACTTCACGGATCGCGCCCATTTCCTTGGAATCCCCGACCGGCGTCGAGGTGCCGTGGGTGTTGATGTAGTCGACCGGCGTGGAAACCGTCGCCAGCGCCTGGCGCATGCAGCGGACCGCGCCTTCGCCCGAGGGCGCGACCATGTCGAAACCGTCCGAGGTCGCGCCATAGCCGACGATCTCTGCGTAGATCTTGGCGCCGCGCGCCTTGGCATGTTCCAACTCTTCCAGCACCAGCACGCCGGCACCGCCGGCAATGACGAAGCCGTCGCGATTGGCGTCATAGGCGCGCGATGCGGTCGAGGCCCTGTCGTTGAATTTCGATGACATGGCGCCCATGGCGTCGAACAGGTCCGACATCGTCCAGTCGAGATCCTCGTGGCCGCCGGCAAAGACCATGTCCTGCTTGCCCCACTGGATCAGCTCGTAACCATTGCCGATGCAATGCGCCGAGGTCGAGCAGGCCGAGGAGATCGAATAGTTGACGCCATGGATTTTGAACCACGTGGCCAGCGTCGCCGACGCGGTCGACGACATCGCCTTCGGCACCGCGAAGGGACCGATGCGCTTGGGGCTGCCGTTCTTGAGCGTGGTTTCGGCCGCCTCGACAATGGTGCGGGTGGAGGGGCCGCCCGAACCCATGACGATGCCGGTGCGCTCATTGGTGATGTCGCTCTCGCCGAGACCGGCATCCGCGATCGCCTGGTCCATGGCGACGTGATTCCAGGCCGCGCCCTGGCTCAGGAAGCGCATCGCGCGGCGGTCGATCATGGCGGAAGGGTCGAGCGTCGGCGCGCCCCAGACCTGGCAGCGGAAGCCATGCTCGGCAAAGGAATCGGAAAAGCTGATGCCGGATCTGGCATCATGCAGCGAGGTCTGCACCTCGTTGGCATTGTTGCCGATCGACGACACGATGCCGAGGCCTGTGACTACGACACGTCTCATTCGCAACTCCTTCCAGGGATGCTGGCCAATGGGCGAGCCAGGGCTGCGGTCAAGCGACCGCCGACTGCTTTGACAGGCCGACCTTCAGGTCCGTCGCCCCATATATGGGCTCGCCATCCGCCTTCATCCAGCCATCAGCGATGCCGAGCACCAGCCGGCCGCGCATCACACGCTTGAAATCCACGCCATACTCGACCTTCTTGACCGATGGCGTGACCATGCCCTTGAACTTGACCTCTCCGGTCGACAGCGCCATTCCCCTGCCGGGTTCGCCAAGCCAGCCGAGGTAAAAACCCGTCAATTGCCACAGGGCGTCCAGGCCGAGACACCCAGGCATGATCGGATTGCCTATGAAATGACAGGCAAAGAACCACAGGTCGGGCTTGATATCGAATTCCGCGCGGATGAAACCCTTATCGAAGGCGCCGCCGGTCTCGCTGACCTCGGTGATACGATCGAACATCAGCATCGGCGGGTAGGGCAGCTGGGCATTGCCCTCTCCGAACAGCTCGCCGCGGGCGCAGGCCAGCAATTCTTCGTAGTCGTAGCTGGATTTCGAACCCGCCATCAATTTCGTCCCCATATCGTCCGGGCGGTAGCGTGCCCTTGTCGTTGGTGTCCTAACACAATCTGTTTCAGGCCGGAAACCGGCGTTTGCGCTTAACCCGCCAGTCCGCCCGGGTCAATGCGCGCTATTGATCGCATTCGGGCGACAGAATATATGTCAACAGGGGTCCGGTTTCGGCAGACATTCATTTTTTTGCCATTCTGGGCGTGTCTTGAAGCGGGACTGTGAGCTTGGAAGACCAGATGGACCGGGGCTGCCGGAAGGAAAATGTCGCTGTGGACAAGCGGGTACGTGAAGCCGGCCTGAGGCCGACGCGTCAGCGCATTGCGCTGGCCGACCTGCTTTTCGCCAAGGGCGACCGCCATTTGTCGGCTGAGGAACTGCACGAGGAGGCGCAGGCCGCCGGCGTGCCGGTGTCGCTGGCCACCGTCTACAACGCGCTTCACCAGTTTACCCAGGCGGGGCTGCTGCGCATTCTTGCCGTCGAAGGTTCCAAAACTTATTTCGACACCAATACCTCCGACCACCACCATTTCTACATCGAAGGCGAAAACAGGATTTTCGACATCGCCAACGGCCCGGTCACGGTCACCAACCTGCCGGATCCGCCCGAGGGCATGGAAATCGCCAATGTCGATATCGTGGTGAGGCTGCGTCCCAAGCGTCCGGAATGACCGGCGAGGCCGGAATAATGGGCCAGGGCCGGAACAATCCGTCAGGCCCGAATAATCGGTCTGGCCCGAATAATCGGTCTGGCCCGAATAATCGGTCTGGCCCAAATAATCGGTCTGGCCCGAATAATCGGTCTGGGATGAAGCCCCTCGATTGGATAGTCCGGCTCGAATGGGCTGTCGTGGCGGCGGTTGCGGTCGTCTTCTATGGCGCTACAGGCGTCTCCTGGTGGCTCTTAGCGTTGCTCATCCTGGCGCCGGACCTCTCGATGCTGGGTTATCTCGGTGGCCCGCGCATCGGCGCCATCGCCTACAACGCCTTGCACACCCTGATCGTACCGGTGCTTCTGCTGCTTGCTGGGCATCTCGCCGGCAGTGCGGTCGGCAGCGCCATCGCACTGATCTGGATCGCCCATATCGCGATCGACCGTGCACTGGGTTACGGCTTGAAGCTGTCGACAGGATTTCAGGACACCCATCTTGGCCCCATCGGGCGCAAACGCGAGACGTTCAGTCCTTGACTCGCTCGCCCGGATAAGCGCCCCAGACGACCGACTGGGCAAGCCAGCCGGTGTGGCCGTCGAGCGTCATTTCGCACCACTGGCCGTCGCAGGACTTGATCATGCCCATCACGCCGGGTTCGACGATCGCCACCACCCTGGCATCCTTGTCGGGACCTTTCAGAAGATTGATCTGGCCGCCCTTGCCGCGCTGCCAGGGCGCGACGATCGCTGTGCGCCGGCCTGAAAGCAGCGACTGGTTGATCCATCCTTCCGAGCCGTCGGCGTCGCGCACCCGCCGCCACGTATCGAACTCCTGGATGATCTCCATCGGCAGGCCAGCCTTCATATACATCCAGTCGACGGAATAGTTGGCGCCGGGGCCGACGCGCGAGTTGACGCGGCCAGATTTCAGGCTGACGAATCGCGGCAGCGGCAGCCCGCTCGGTCCGAGCGTGATGGCGCTCTGGGCTGGGGCGGCCGCGCTCTGCGCGCCGGCAAGCGGAGAATAGAGGAGAGCGCCGAGAAATGCTGCGCTGAGGGCCAGGCGAAGCGACGCGAAACCAGACACTTTCGTTCCTTTCGGCGCCGGCCCGACGGCTGCGGCACCCCTTTTTCTTTGTCTTCGGCGGCACCGCTTGTTACATGGGTAAATCGGCTACCGCGACCAGCTTTCAGTTTCGCCGGTCTTGGTTAAAGAGGTCTCAACGAGGGAAACAATGCCAGGCAAAAAGAAGCCTCTCGTGGTCATCACGCGAAAGCTGCCCGACCCGGTCGAGACCCGCATGCGCGAACTGTTCGACGCAAGGCTGAATGTCGAGGACAGGCCGATGACGCAGCCGGAACTGGTCGCTGCGGTCAAGGAAGCCGACGTGCTGGTACCGACCGTGACCGACCAGATCGATGCCGCGCTGATCGCCCAGGCCGGCGACAACCTCAAGCTGATCGCCAATTTCGGCAATGGCGTCGACAAGATCGACGTGGCGGCGGCGGCCAAGAGGGGCATCACCGTCACCAACACGCCCAATGTGCTCACCGAAGATACCGCCGACATGACGATGGCGCTGATGCTGGCCGTACCGCGCCGGCTGGCGGAAGGCGCCAGCGTGCTTACCGGCGACAAGAAATGGGCCGGCTGGTCGCCGACCTGGATGCTTGGCCGGCGCATTTGGGGGAAACGGCTCGGCATTGTCGGCATGGGCCGCATCGGCACCGCCGTTGCCAAGCGGGCCAAGGCTTTCGGCTTGTCCATCCACTATCACAACCGACATCGCGTGCTGCCGGCGGTCGAAGATGGACTGGAGGCGACCTATTGGGAGAGTCTCGACCAGATGCTCGCCCGCATGGACATCATCTCGGTCAATTGTCCGTCGACGCCGGCGACCTTCCATCTTCTGTCAGCACGGCGGCTGGCGTTGCTGCAGCCCACCGCCTACATCGTCAACACCGCCCGCGGCGACATCATCGACGAAGAAGCGCTGGTCAAGCTGATCCAGGACGGCAAGATCGCCGGCGCCGGCCTCGACGTTTACGAGCACGAGCCGGCCCTGAACGGCAAGCTCTTGAAGCTCGCCGCCAGGAACAAGGTCGTGCTTCTGCCGCATATGGGCTCGGCCACGCTCGAGGGCCGTATCGACATGGGCGAGAAGGTCATCATCAATATCCGCGCCTTCGTCGATGGCCATCGCCCGCCAGACCGCGTGCTGCCGCTCAGAACCTGAAAACCCTCCAGGCGTAGGCTCGCCGTTTATGAGATCGTTTTGCGCATGGTGATGGACGTCGGCCTGTCATAACCCTCATGCGCCGTCCGTTCGGTCTCGCGAAAGCCGAGCCGGGCAAAGGCGGCATGATTTGCGGTGAGCTCGATCCTCGTCTCGAGATCGATGGCGGACTTGCCGCGGCTGCGGGCCAGATCCTCGGCCGCTTGCATCAGCCGCCGGCCAATGCCTTGCCCTTGGCGGTCCGGGGCGACGGCGAGCTTGCCGACATAAAAACCGTCAGCCCTTTCAAGAGCAAAAACGCAGCCCATGATTCTATCGTTGCCGTCGAGTGCCAGAAAGCCCGTCTCCCGCAGGGCTTTGGCGCGTAGCGCATCGACTGTGAGCAGGTGAGCCGACGACGGCGGGTCGATGATGCCGTCCATGAAGGCGAAGGCACGCATGATGAGGGCAAGCACATCACCCCAGCGGCCGAAATCGGCCGGGATCTGCGTGATCGAAATACGGGATTGTTCCAAGATCAGCGTCTCTTGTAGCGGATCGTCTCGAAACGCGCGGCCAGCGCATCATAGAGCAGCAGCCGGCCGATGAGCGGCTCGCCTATGCCGGTCACCAGCTTGATTGCCTCCATCGCCTGCAGCGTGCCGATGACCCCCGTCAGTGCGCCGAGCACCCCGGCCTCCGCACAGGACGGCACCAGGCCCGGCGGCGGGGCTTCGGGAAACAGATCCCGATAGCTCGGGTTTGGCTTGCCGTCGCTGCCGTTTTCGAAAGGCTTCAGCACGGTCACCGAGCCGTCGAAACGTCCGACGGCCGCATGCACAAGCGGCTTCCCTTCGGCCGCGCAGGCATCGGCCACCACATAACGTGTCTCGAAATTGTCGGACCCATCGACGACGATATCGTACTTGGCCACGAGGGCAGGTGCGTTCTCCGCGGTCAGCCGGAATGTGTGCGTTTCGGTTGATATGTTGGGATTGATACGGGCGATTGCCGCCTCGGCGCTCTGGGTTTTCAGCATGCCGATCGTATCGGTGCCATGGATGACCTGACGTTGCAGGTTGGAGAGCGAAACTGTGTCGTCGTCGATCACGCCGAGCGTGCCGACGCCGGCCGCGGCGAGATATTCAAGCACCGGCGCACCGAGCCCGCCGGCGCCGATCACCAGGACCCGCGCCTGCTTGAGCTTCTGCTGGCCCGCGCCGCCGACCTCCGGCAGCACGATGTGGCGGGCATAACGTTCGATCTCGTCGGCGGTGAGCGCAGTGGTCATATCAGGACCATATAGCGGCCGAAAAACCTTGTCAGGGGTCTTCGGTTGGCCCAATCGTGCCATGGTCGACCGTCAGGAACTGCGCGCGGCCATGCAGGCTGGAAAACAGCGCCGCATCGGTTCCTGTCATGAAAGCCTGGCAGTTCAGTTCCTCCAGGATCGAGAACAGTGCCGCGCGGCGACCGCCATCGAGGTGCGCCGCGATCTCGTCGAGCAAAAGGATCGGCGTCAGGCCGGACATTTCGCCGGTCAGCCGGGCATGCGACAGCACGATACCGACCAGCAGTGCCTTCTGTTCGCCGGTCGAGCAAAGTTCGGCCGGCATGGCCTTGGGCCGGTGCCGGACCACGAGGTCCGAGCGGTGCGGGCCCTCGAGGGTGCGTCCGGCGGCACGGTCACGGTCACGGCCATCGGCAAGCGCCCGTCGGAACCGCTCCTCGACATCGACCGCTGGTGCATTGGCAATCCCGGCCTCCAGGTCACCCGAAAGGCCGATATCGGCCTGCGGAAATGGCCCCGTGTCGGGCAGCCTGCCGATCATGGCGGCCAGCAGCCGCACCATTTCGGCGCGCGCCGCGGCGATCGCCACGCCGGTCTCCGCCATCTGCGTCTCTATCGCCTCGAACCAGCCGGCATCGCGTGAGCCTTCCGTCAGCAAACGGTTACGGCCCCGCATGGCCTTCTCGTAGTCGAGCGCACGCTGGCCGTGTCCGGGATCGATCGCCAGCACCAGCCGGTCGAGAAAGCGCCGGCGATCCGCGGCCGGTCCGGTGAACAACGAATCCATCGCCGGCGTCAGCCACACGACCCGCAGCCACTCCAGCATGTCGTCGGCCCGGGCGGCGGCTCCGTTTATGCGCACCCGCCTGCCGCTCTCCGCCGTGTCGCCTCCGGAAATGCCGGTGCCGATCTCGACCTCGCCGTCAGGTCCGTGGAGCCGGGCATGCAGGGCAAAGCCGCCATCGCCACCCTCACGTGCCACATCCGCGTAAGGCGCGCGGCGCAAGCCGCGCCCCGGGGTCAAAAAAGAGATCGCTTCGAGGAGATTGGTCTTGCCGGCACCATTGTCGCCGGAAAAGATCACGGCGCCAGGAGCAACATCTATCGCCAGGCTTGCATAGTTGCGAAAATTGGTAAGCGTAAGCTTACTTATGTGGGTTTGTACCGGCAACCGCTATCCGCCTGTGGAAGTCACCGCAACCAATATCCACCGCCGGTCGTATCGTCAGGCGATGCCGGTCCGGCTATACTCGCATCGGCATCAGCACGTAAAGCGCGGTCTCGTCGGCCATGTCGTGGATCAGTGTTGGCGAACCGGCATCGGCCAGCATGAATTTGGCTTCCGTGCCGGTCAGCTGCGCGGCGACATCGAGCAGATATTTCGCGTTGAAGCCGATCTCGATCGGGTCGGATGAATAGTCTGCAGCCAGTTCTTCCGTGGCGCTGCCTGAATCCGGATTGTTGACGGCAAGCGTCACCTGGCCTTCGCTGATCGAGAGCTTCACCGCACGGCCGCGTTCGGAAGAGATGGTCGAGACGCGGTCGACCGCGGCAGCGAAGCTCTGGCGGTCGAGGATCAGCTTCTTGTCGTTGCCGGTCGGAATGACGCGCTGATAGTCCGGGAAGGTGCCGTCGATCAGCTTTGAGGTCAGGACGACGCTGCCGATGGTGAAGCGGATCTTGGTGTCGGACAGTTCGGTGGTCACGGCGACATCCGGATCATCGACCAGCTTCTGCAACTCACTCACCGTCTTGCGCGGAATGATGATGCCCGGCATGCCCTCCGAACCCGCCGGGGCGTCGATCTCGGCGCGCGCCAGGCGATGGCCGTCGGTTGCCACCGAGCGCAGCTTCAGCTTGCCACCGACTTCATGCGTGTGCAGGTAGATACCATTGAGATAGTAGCGCGTCTCCTCGGTGGAGATGGCGAACTGCGTCTTCTCGATCAGGCCCTTCAACGCCACCGCATCGAGACGGAAAATATGCGAGAAGGATCCCGCCGAAAGCTCGGGAAAGTCGGATTGCGGCAGGCACTGCAGGCGGAAGCTGGAGCGGCCCGACGTAACCGTCATGGCGTTGCCGTCCTCATCCGTCTTCAGCATCACCTCGGCGCCGTCTGAAAGCTTGCGCACGATGTCATAGAGCAAGTGCGCGGGGACGGTCGTCGCGCCGCCGCGCTCGACCTTGGCGGGCGTCGCTTCCGTCACCTCCAGGTCGAGGTCGGTGGCCTTCATTTCGAGACTGGCGCCTTCGGCGCTGAGCAGCACGTTGGACAGGATCGGTATGGTGTTGCGCCGTTCGACCACGCGGTGGACGTGGTTGAGCGACTTCAGGAGATTTGACCGTTCCAGGATAACACGCATGACGAAACAGGCTCGCTTGAATGAATGAACGGGTCTCCGGCTGCCGGCGCCCCGCAAAAGGTCTGAACAGGCTTCAGAATCTACGCAAACTGACAGGAAAAAACCAGTGAGCGCAAGCCCGCGCCACCGGTTCGGGCCGGTTACGCGGGCTTTCTGGGGATAAAGCTGGCCAACCCTGCAAGCCGGCCGTTCTGGGCCGGTCAGGCCTGGTCGTTGATCAGCCTTCTCAGCAATTCCAGTTCCTGCGCCAGCGTGTTGTCATTGCCGGACAGGTCCTCGATCTTGCGCACGGCGTGCAGCACCGTCGTGTGGTCGCGGCCGCCGAAACGCCGCCCGATCTCCGGCAGCGAGCGCGGCGTCATCACCTTCGACAGGTACATGGCGACCTGCCGCGGCTTGACGATGGTGCGCGTGCGCCGGTTGGACAGCAATTCCGTCTTCGAGACGTTGTAGTGGCGCGCGACAATGCGCTGGATGTCCTCGATGCGGACCCGCTTCGGCTCGCCCGTGCGATAGATATGGCCGAGGATCTCGTCGATGCGGTCGATGGTGATCTGCGGCTCGAACGACTGGCGAAACAAGAGCTGGTTGAAGGCGCCTTCCAGTTCACGTCCGCTACCGGTCACGGTGCGGGCAACGTGGTTGAGGATCTCTTCGGAAATGTCGAGCGATGCATCGTCGATCCTGGCTGTGGCCAGGCGCAGTTTGAGCATGCCGAGCCGCATGGCGAAATCGGGTGCCGACATTTCGAGCGCGACGCCGCCATTGAGGCGCGAACGGACCCGCGGCTCGAGCGATTCCAGCTCCGACGGTGGCCGGTCGGCCGCGACGACGACCTGCTTGGCGCTGTCGAGCAGCATGTTGATCAGATGGCAGAATTCATGCTGGATCGACTTGCCCTGCAGGAACTGCATGTCGTCGATGATCAGGAGGTCGATGTCGCGCAGCTGCTCCTTGAGCGTCAATGCGTTGTTGTCGCGGATCGCCGTGGCGAAGCGCCACATGAAATACTCCGCGGTGAGATAGACGACGCGCGACTTCGGGTTCTGCTTCAGCGATTCCGCGGCGATGGCTTGCAAGAGGTGCGTCTTGCCGAGCCCGACGGTGGCATGCAGGAAAAGCGGATTGAAGCGCACCGCGCTCGACTGAGATTCCGCCACGGCCTTGGCGGCGGCGAAGGCGACGCGGTTCGAGGGCCCTTCGATGAAGGAGCCGAACGTGTAACGCGGATCAAGCGGTGATCCCAGCACATTGTGGCGGAACTCGCTCTCGACCGGCACACCCGGACGCGGCACGGGAGACCGCTCCACCCTGCCTGGGCTGACCGTGCCGGCGGCCAGCGCCGTCTGCGTCTGCCGCGTCATCTTGCGCGCCGGCGCCAATTCCGGTTCGGGCTGGCTGCGCCCCTGACGGGTCGCGGTGCGCACGATGATCTCGATCTTGAGAAGCTCGGGATCCTCGTGCTTCCACAGCTCGGAAATGAGATCGTGATAGTGGCCGTTGATCCACGAGCGCAGGAACGCGGTGGGCACGGAGATGCGGACAATGCCCTTGGAAGCTTCCGCGACCTTCATGCGGCCGAACCAGCTGGAATAGACTTCGGTTCCCAGGCGCGCCTTCAACTGGGCCTTGACCCGGTCGAACTTCTGTTCCGCGTCGCTGGAGACCGCCATCTCGTTTGCTCCGATCAAAGTTCCAGGAAATGGGAGGTCGCCCGTAAGCTCCCTTTCGATGCCGCTCTGCATGATCGAGTTCCTTGCCTTTCTGTACCCGTTTTTCGCTGGGGATGCGCCTCCTGCACCCTTTTTCCAGCGACCGTGTCTTCGCTACGATGCCCGTTGCCGCCGCCGGCAATGAACGTCGCCCACCATCCAAGGGAACCGGCGCCGGCTCATGGAAGCCAGCCCGCGTTGGGTATGTCAGGGCAATACAACACCGTCCGGCGAAAGAGCGCCGGCGCGCCGTCCTACCTGCCATGTCTAGTTACGCCAGTCCCCTACCGTATCGAAAAAGAGCAAACCATACCCGTCCGCGGATTTGATCCGCGTCGCAAATCCCGCCAATTTAAGCTGGCCGCGTCAGGCTGGGTTAAGGGCCAGAGGCCCGTCTCCTTCGATAGATCGGACATTACCGAAATCGCTGTGGATAGGGCAAGGCCACGTCTAACGGATTTTTAAGGAATCTGGTTACCTCGGGCGGGTTGGAGCGCCATGCCGCAGTGCTGTAGTTTAACAAAGCCATTGTGATTCAAACCCTTTTCCGACGAATATGAAAAAGCCGGACCGGCGCGAAATTTTCTGAAATAATTCACTTGACAGCCAGTTGTCCTCCCGTCCCTTCGGCGCGTTGTGGACAAGCTGTGGATGACCGTCGCTAAACACTTGAAAAGTATCGGTTATTTCTGATGGACATGGTTTTTAAAGTCGACGCTTTTCAAGCGTTCCGATCATCAGCGGGCATGAATGTGCCGGCAAACCATTTCAAACTGTGGACGCTGCATTTGCAGTTGTTTCCGGCTATTCTTTTTAAGTACTTGCCGGCAAACGAAAAAACCCGGCGTGATCGGCCGGGTTCGAAGAAGATCGTCCTGAGAAGGCGATGTCAGGCCGACAGCACCTTGAGGCGCTGGGCGAGGCGCGACACCTTGCGGGACGCCGTGTTCTTGTGGATCACGCCTTTGGTCGCGGCGCGCATCAATTCCGGCTCGGCAGCCTTGAAGGCGGCCTGTGCTGCGGCCTTGTCGCCCGAGGCAAGTGCCTCCTCGACCTGCCGGACGTAGGTGCGGACGCGCGAGCGGCGGTTCTTGTTGATCGCCGCGCGGCGGGCGATCTTGCGCGTTGCCTTTTTGGCCGAGGATGTGTTGGCCATGATGCCTCTCTTCTGGTCTGGTCGGCGCACGCGGCGTGCCGCAGGGCGCAAAAAACAAACGGGCAGCCACGGGGCCGCCTCGGTTGGTGCGGCTTATAGTTCAGCTTTTCCGGCGCGTCAACGCCGCCTGGCGTTCTTTTTGGCCGATGCCACGGGTTTCGGTCGCTGACCCCCGACGCCCTACCGGTTGGTGAAATTCGGCTTCCGCTTTTCGGCGAACGCCGCCATGCCTTCCTTCTGGTCTTCGAGCGCGAAAAGCGAATGGAACAGGCGGCGTTCGAAGCGCAATCCTTCGGCAAGCGTCGTCTCATAAGCCCGGTTGACGGCTTCCTTGGCCATCATCACCGACGGCAGTGAGAAATCGGCGATTTTGGCCGCCGCCTTGACGGCCTCCTCGACCAGCTCGCCGGCCGGAACGACCCGCGACACAAGGCCCGAACGTTCGGCCTCGGCGGCATCCATCATCCGTCCGGTCAGGCACATGTCCATCGCTTTCGATTTACCGACGAACCGGGTCAGGCGTTGCGACCCGCCCATGCCGGGAATGACACCGAGCGTGATCTCCGGCTGGCCGAATTTGGCCGTGTCGGCGGCAATGATGAAATCGCACATCATCGCCAGTTCGCACCCGCCACCGAGCGCATAGCCGGCCACCGCCGCTATGATCGGCTTTCGCGCCCGCGTGAACTCTTCCCAGCCGACGAAGAAGTCCTGGCTGTAGGCATCCGCATAGGAGATTGCCTGCATCTCCTTGATGTCGGCACCCGCGGCAAAGGCCTTGTCGGAGCCGGTAACAACCATGGCGCCGATGCCAGGATCGGCGCAGAAAACATTCACGGCTGCGACGAGTTCGGCGAGAATCTGGGAATTCAATGCGTTGAGCGCCTTTGGCCGGTTCAGCGTGATCAGTCCGACCTTACCGCGCCTCTCGGTGATGATCGTCTCATAGGCCATGGCTGTTCCTCCTTTGCTCGACACCGGTCTAGCTCACGTCTGACAGGTCCGGCAATAGAAGGTCGAGCGACCGCTCTGCACGATACGTTCGACATGGCCGCCGCAGCCAGGCTTGGGGCAAGGCTCACCCTCGCGGTCGTAGACGGCGAAGGAATGCTGGAAATAACCCAGCGATCCATCGGTGTGCATATAGTCGCGCAGTGAAGACCCGCCGGCCGCGATGGCATCTGATATGACCGAGCGGATCGCCCCGGCGAGGCATTCGCTTTGTTCCCTGGCCTTCTTGCCTGGCCTGGCGATGGTGCCCGCCCCACGTAGCGGTGACAGGCCGGCGCGCCAGAGCGCCTCCGAGACATATATATTGCCTAAGCCGGCGATCAGCCTCTGGTCGAGAAGCGCTGCCTTGAGCGGCGAGCTGCGGCCTTTCAGCAACGAGGCAAGCAGAACGCCGTCCAGTGCATTGCCGGTCGGTTCGACGCCCAGTCCGGCGAGCATCGGATGCGTCTCCGGCGGCTCTTGCGCAAACAGCATGAAACCGAAGCGACGCGGATCGTTGAAGATCACACGTGACCGCCTGCCGGCCGCGGAAACGACATGGAACACGACATGATCGTGTGCCGCGCTTTTCGAGCGCTCATGGTGGAACACGCCAGGTGTCTCGTCGTCGTCGCCGGTCTCGATGCGAAAGGAGCCGGACATGCCGAGATGGCAGATCAGCACCGGACCGCCCAGCATATGCATGGTCAGATATTTGGCCCGCCGTCCAAGCGCCGTGATCGTCCTGCCGGTCAGCCGCTCCGAAAACCGTTCGGGGAAGGGGAACCGCAGGTCGGGCCGTCTCATCTGGACCTCGGCCAGGTGGGCACCTTCCAGGACCGGCCGCAGACCGCGCCGGACCGTTTCGACTTCGGGTAATTCAGGCATGGCCGCCAATCGAGGCATAAAAGGATATGCCGTTGCGGCCGCGCGTCAACGCGAGATGTTCGGCAACGGTCTCGCCGATATCGGCAAATGTCGCCCTAAGCCCTATGTCGCCGCCTTTGAGGCCGGGTCCAGTGCCGATGACCGGAATGCGTTCACGCGTATGGTCGGTGCCGCGCCAGGTCGGATCGTTGCCGTGATCGGCGGTCAGGATGAGAAGGTCGCCCTGCTTCAGCTTCGCGAAGGCCTCCGGCAGTCTCCGGTCGAAGGCCTCGAGCGCGGCGGCATAACCGGCGACGTCGCGGCGATGGCCGAATTCGGTATCGAAATCGACGAAATTGGCGAAGACGAGGTCGCCGTCGGTGGCCTCGTCCATCGCGACCAGCGCCTGGTCGAACATGGCCATGTTGCCCGCGGCCTTGCGGACTTGCGAGATCCCGCGATGGGCGAAGATGTCGCCGATCTTGCCGACGGCGACGACGCGGCTGCCGCGCGCCGTCAGCCGGTCGAGCAATGTCGGCTCGGGTGGCGGCACGGCGTAGTCGTGGCGATTGTAGGTTCGCTCGAACGTGGCTGATGTCTCGCCGACGAAGGGGCGCGCGATCACCCGTCCGATCCTCAGCGGGTCGACCAGCCGGCGCACCACCTGACACAATTCATAGAGCCGCTCCAGGCCGAAATGGACCTCATGCGCGGCGATCTGCAGGACCGAATCGACCGACGTGTAGCAAATCGGCTTGCCGGTGCGGATATGTTCCTCGCCGAGCCGCTCGATGATCTCGGTACCCGGCGCATGGCAATTGCCGAGAATGCCGGGCACCCTGCCCTCGCGGATGATCGCCTCGGTCAGGTCGGCCGGGAAGGCGGGAACCGTGTCCGGGAAATAACCCCAGTCGAAGCGCACCGGCAGGCCTGCGATCTCCCAATGGCCGGAAGGCGTGTCCTTGCCGCGCGAAATCTCTTGCGCCGCGCCGTGGAAGGCATTGGCGAGCAGGTCCGTCCCGAAATGCGTAAATCCCAGTCCTGTCGCGGTCTCGGCCGCCTTGCCAAGTCCCAGCGATGCCATATGGGGGACGAACAGCGGTCCCTGACGAAGCCCTTCGCGATCCGCGCGCCCTTCGGCGCAGGCTTCGGCGATGTGCGCCAGCGTGTTGGCGCCGGCATCGCCATAGCTTTCAGCGTCGGCCGCGCCGCCGATGCCGAAGGAATCCAGGACGAAGAGGAAAGCACGCGCCATCGGGTTATTTGTTGCCAGTGTGGACACCCAGACATAGGGTTCCGCGGCGGCCTTGGCAATTCGGAAACCAAACGGCAACGGCTTGGCGCGATAGTCAACTCCATGTCGCCCCAATGTGCCCGGCGGTCTTGGCAACGAGATTCACACAACGATCAGGTGTTGTGACGAGGGATCCATGGACGGAACAAGAGGCGGGACGGTCCTGTCGACTGCGCTCAACGCATGGACCGCCTTCGTGGCGGTGAACGCGTTCTGGTGCGGACCGGCGTGGGCAGACTGGCGCGATGATATAGGCACATTTCGCATCGGCATCGTCGCCGAGCCCGGCGCCGGCAACACCGTTCCGGGGCTGGCGGTGTTGACGCAAGCCTTTACCAATGCGCTCGGCATGAAGATCGAGTTCGTCGTTGCCCGCGATTATGCGGCACTGATCGAGGGACAGGCCAATGCACGGATCGAATACGCCATCTATTCGGCGACCGCCTACGCCACGGCGCTGCAACGCTGCGGATGCATCGAGCCGCTCGTGGCTCCGGTCGATTCCGACGGTGTGGCCGGCATCCGCTCGGTACTGCTGACCAGGGATGGCAAACTGCGCGGCTTGGCCGATATGGAGACCCACCGGGTCGCCATATCGCCGCCGGATAGCGTCGGCGGTTCTCTTTTGCCCTTGGCGGGGTTGGCTGCCGAACACGTCGAGATCGCCGAAGATGCACGGTTTCTTGTCCATGCCCCTTCGGCGTCGGCGGCCGAAACCATGCTCGTCGACGGCGAGACCGACGCCATGTTCGGCTGGGTGAGGGCAGCGGCCGACGGCCAGCCGCAGCTGTCAGGGGGCACGCAGGCAAGGCTCGAGGCATCAGGCCTTTCGGCGTCGGCTCTCCAGGTGGTGTGGACGTCGGGTCTGCTGAGATACGGTCCCCATGCGGTGCGCAGCGATCTCGATCCGGAAGCCAAGCGTCGGCTGACCGTGTTCCTCACAAACCTCAAATCGACGACGCCGGATGTCTACGATCTTCTGGAATCGAAGCATGCCGGCGGCTTTATACCCGTGGTTTCAAAAGATTATGCCACGGCGGAGGCCGTCGTGCGCCTGGTGTCTGGTGGGCGGCTATAAGGTCTTCAGCAGTCGCCGCAAGGAATCGTGACGCTCCTGCGGGGGCGCAGATAATAGGTTTCGCCCATCGGGATCGCCGTTGTGAGAGATGGGGTCATTCCAAGCTTCTGCTGGCTGTCCGTCGTCCAGCCGATGATCGGCAAATAGTTGAGATTGCTCTCGACGCGGATGAGGAAGGTGCCGGCGACCTTGAGCGTTGCCGGAACCGTGGTGGTCGCGGGCAGGGCGGTGGCGACACTGTAGACGCCATTGACCACCTTGCGCGACCACATCACGTTCACCCTGGGCGGTGTATCGGTGGTGACTTGTATGGCCGTGATGGTGATGTTCGGCGTGGAACGGTTGTAGGGTTGAAGGGTTACGCTGCCGATCTTCATGATGGCATCGAGGTCCGCCTTGACGATGCTCGGCTGTTGCGTCACGAGGTCGGCGACCATGCTGCCGACACGGCTGACCTTCTTGCTTGTCTCGATGGCCTGCGAAGCCTCCAAGGTCATGAAATACATGACCAGCAGGATAGGCGCGATAAGCGCGAACTCGACCGCCGCGACGCCGCGGCGATTGGACCAGAACCTGACCGATTTGGCCCAGAGCCCTGCAATTCCCAGATGTGCCCCCGCACGCATCATACTCATTGCCTTTTTTCTTGTTGGTGCTTGCGTGATAGTCTCAATTGTCGAACGGCTCGTTCTGCCAGGTCACTGAAGCGAAATGCAGGGTTTTGTTACCCCCCATCGATTGCGCCATCAGGTCGGTCATGATCGGCCATTTGTAAAAGACCCGCAGCATGTTCTTTGATTCCGCCGCACCCGCCGTGACGGTAAAGGGCACATCGGCGCCGCTGTTCGTCAGCTTGATGTCACCGCCCTGAATCCTGAAGCCGGCCAAAGCCGCGTCGGCGAACGCCGTGTACTGGCGAAGATCGACGCTCAACTGATTGGGACAATCCTGGGAAACGATGATTTCCAGCTTGTCGCAGATCATGTTCTTCAAACTATCTCCGGCGATGTCGGCAGCCCTCAACTGGCCGGTGCGCAGCCGGCGTGCGACATCGTCCGTGATGTTGGCCATCACCTCCTGGCTGGCAAACGAGATGCAGCTTTCGAGGATGGCGAACACCAGGAGTGCGAACGGCATTGCAAGCAGCGCGAACTCCAGCGCAGTGCTGCCGCGCCGGTCGCGCACGAAGCGCCTGAAAGATCTGGTGCGCTCCATCTTGTGCTGACCTGTCGAGCTGAATTCCATGCTCATGCGATGTTCCTGCCATCCCTGGACGGTGCTGACAGGTCCACTAGCGCAAACCAATTGAGGTCCGGTTTGAATGATCGTTAAAGTCGGCGCGGGCGTTTTAACCAGGCGGTAACCTGGGCCATGGCGCACTCCGTGCAGCCTATTTGCTGAGGTTCATCTCGGCTTCGGACGATTTCTCCGCCTCGCTCTTGTAGGAGCTTTCGCAATAGGGTGTGCACGACATGGTCTGGACATCCGCGCGCCGGTAAATGCGAACCGACGAGGCTGCCTGGCGGACCACGGTAACCTGTGCGTCGACGATCGGGCTGCCGTCCGGGTCGAGAACGACGAGATTGGTGACACCGAAACCCTTGCCGGTGAGCACGATCGTCGAGGCATCCTGGACGGAAGCGTCGGCAATTGCCGGGTTGCCCACGACGATCGTATCGGCGGGGCGCGACAGTTTCACGATCTTGGCCTGATTCATGGTGACCTCGATGTCGGCGCCAGCCCTGGCGGGCGTAATCAAGCTGGCGGCGACAAGAAGCGCGGCAATCAGGATTGAGGATTTCGGCACGGCCATCAAGGCGCTCCACGCAAGCGGACTGTTCAACGGAACATGAACGAGATTGGTGAACCAACGGTTAAGTCGGCTTGCCGCCGCCGGATGTAGCGGTCGACATGGCTACCGCATGGCCCGATGCGCGCAGGGCTCGCAAGCTTCCCCAAGCCCTTGCCTTTTACGGCGTTGACCCGCGAAACGGAATATTTGCCAGCGCTTAGTGTGGAGTTAACCACGCACTCGGTTCGAGCCGGGAAAGGAATCGGTAAGGCTGTTTATTAAGCCGATTGAAAGAGCTTCTCCCTAGATTGCCAGCATCCGATCAACCATCACAGAAGTTGACGGAAGTGCTGTAACACGTGGAGTAGGAGCTCTCGAATGTCTAATCTCATCGCACGTTTCGTGAAGGACGAATCCGGCGCGACCGCTATCGAATATGGTCTGATCGCCGCTCTCATCGCGCTCGCCATCATCACCGGCGCCGGCGCCCTCGGCAATGCAATCAATGCTAAGTTTACCACTATCGGTACCGCGATGAATACCGCAGGCAGCGGCAGCTAATCTGTCGTATTGCTAAACACTCGGACTGCATTCTGAACAAGGGCCGCCGCGTTGCGGCCCTTGTTCTATGCCGCTGCCAATACCAGTCGTCTTTTCGTTCGGGCCTCATCAATCGTTAATCGAACATGCCTAGATTGAGCCCCGTGGAATCCGACAATAGGCATAGCCCCGATGCTTGAAGCCCTGATCTTCGTCGTCTTTCCGTTCTGCATGCTGTTTGCAGCGATCTCCGACATGCTGTCGATGACGATCGCCAATCGCGTGCCGGTGCTGCTTGTCGCCGTCTTCGCGCTGGTGGCGCCGCTGACGGGCATGGAATGGGCGGCTTACGGCTGGCATTTCGCCGCCGGCGCCATTGTCCTGGCCGTGACATTCGGTCTGTTCGCCTTGGGTGGCATGGGCGGTGGCGACGCCAAGCTGCTGGCCGCCACGGCCGTGTGGATGGGACTCAACGTCCACCTCGTCGAATATCTTGTCGCTTCGACAATCATCGGCGGCCTTCTGACAATCGCGATCCTGTTTTACCGGAAATCGCCTCTGGCGATGTTCACCGGACGCAATCCATTCCTGCGTCATTTTGCGGAAGAATCAGCCGGTGTTCCCTACGGGATCGCGCTCGGCCTGGGTGGCCTGCTGACCTATCCCGATTCCCCCTTGATGGTGTGGGCGCTGGCAAGGCTGGCGAGCTGAATTCATTAAATTTTCGTCGGCCGATATGCCTTGCACGCCAGCTTTGCGGAGCGGCGGCCCAGCATTTCCGCGCCTCACGGCGTAATCTTTTCTAATTTATATAAACCTTAAATTAATCACGATCGTAAGCATTGCATTAACCTTGTTTTGACGATTGCCGCTGCAAAGTCCGGCTTGGCTAGGTTGGTTTGCCAAGGGCGAGGGTTCGGACAGATGCCAGCATCCCGATTGATTATTCTGAGCGTGGCGGTGGCCGCGGCGGGCGGTGCTGGCTATGTCGCGAAAAACATGGTCGCTCCGCCGCCTCAGGTCGTCGTCGATTCTGGCCCCCAGGCCCCCGCGGTGGCCCTGCAGGACGTGCTTGTGCTCTCGGGCGATGTCGCAATGGGCAACGCGCTCGAGAACAACATAGGCTGGCAATCCTGGCCTGCTGACGGCATCAACGCGAATTTCATCACCAAGGCCACAGCCCCCGATGCCCTGGAGAAGCTGAAAGGGTCGATTGCCCGTGTGCCGATGTATGCCGGCGAGCCCGTGCGGCGCTCCAAGCTGATCGGCGAGGGACAAAGCTTCATGTCGTCCATCCTGCCGTCCGGCATGCGGGCGGTCGCAACGACAATATCGGCGGACACTTCGGCCGGCGGCTTCATCCTTCCCAACGATTTCGTCGACGTCATCATGACCCGCAGGGCCGATGCCAACACCGGGGCCGGATTCAGCACCGAGACCATCCTGAAGAATATCCGCGTCCTGGCAATCGACCAGACCATCCAGGAAGACGAGGAAGGCAAGAAGACCAGGGTGGGCCAGACCGCCACGCTGGAGCTGACACCCAAACAGGCCGAGATCATCACCGTCGCCCAACAGATGGCGGATCGCCTGACGCTGGCGCTGCGGGCGATCACGGACACCCAGGAAAAGAATGTGGACGAGGCCGACTATCTCGTTTCCGGCAATGGCCGCCGGGGAACGGTGAGGCTGATCAAGTCGGGCGAAGTCTCCGAAGTAGGGGCAAGGAAATGAGGCTAAGCGCTAAACTGCCGGCAATCGTGGCCATGGCACTCGGCCTTTTGCTCGTCGGAGCGAATGTGCAGGGCGTCGAGGCGAAGAGCACTAAGGTGTCGGCCACGACAGCCACCCAGCGCGTCAAGCTTGGCCTCAACAAATCGGTGGTTATAGACCTGCCGAGCGATGCCTACGACATTCTTGTCGCCAATCCCTCCGTTGCCGATGCGGTGACCCGCACCGCAAGGCGTATCTACCTCTTCGGCAAGGCGGTCGGCGAAACCAACATCTTCGTCTTTGGGCCGAACGGCGAACAGATCGCCAGCCTGGACCTGGCCATCGAGCGCGACGTCGCCGGCCTGGAGGACTATATCAGGCGCTTCATTCCGACCTCGGCCGTCAAGGTGGAACTGCTCAACGACAACGTGGTTCTGACCGGCACCGTGGATACTCCCTTGGATGCTAAGCGCGCCGAACAGCTGGCAAATATGTTTGTGTCCGGCGGTGAAGCAACGACGGGACAATATTCGCAGACCGCTGCCGGCGGCTCGGCCCAGAGCGGTGTCGACATCAACAACCCGGACCAGGAGCGCCGCGTCAGCCAAATCGTCAATCTGCTGCAGATCATCGGAGACGATCAGGTCACGCTGAAGGTGACGGTGGCCGAAGTCAGCCGCTCCGTGATGAAGCAGCTCGGTGTCAATATGGTCGGCAGCGGCGGCAGCAACGGCATCAGCTATGGCGCGCTCAGTGACCCTTTCACTGGTCTCGGAAAGCCGTTGTCGAACGCTGGCCTAAGCATCGGCTCCTCCGCACTCCAGGCATATATAAACGCCATGGAGCAGTCGGGGGTCATGAAGACGTTGGCCGAACCGACCCTGACCGCCGTATCTGGTGAGAAGGCGACGTTCAAGGTGGGTGGCGAATACAACATGGTGACCAACGTCTCCGCGAATGTATCGCAAGACAACCAGACCGGCTTGAAGACCTATTCCGTCGATAAGATCGAGTACGGAATCGGATTGGAATTTCAGCCGGTGGTTTTATCGCCCGGCCGGATAAGCCTGAAAGTCAGGACCTCGGTTTCCGAGCCGACAACCGAGGGGTCCGTCTCGGCATCCACGGACAACCAAAGTATCGGCATGAATGCCCTGTCACTGCGCAAGCGCCTTGCTGATACGACCGTCGAACTGCCCTCGGGCGGCTCCATGATGATCGCCGGCCTGGTTCGCGACGATGTCAGGCAGGCCGTCAACGGCTTGCCTGGACTGACAAAGATTCCTGTGCTCGGCGCGCTCTTCCGCAGCAGGGATTTCGTGCGCAACGAAACCGAGCTCGTCATCATCATCACGCCCTATCTGGTGAAACCCGTGGCACGCAACGATCTCGCCAAGCCGGACGACAATTTCAACCCTCCGAGCGACGGGGCGGGCATGTTCCTTGGGCGTGTCAATCGCGTCTACGGCACCATGCAGACCGACAGGCCCAATGGCCGCTATCACGGCGTTGTCGGCTTCATCTACAAGTGAACGGGAAAGCAGACATGTCTCAGTCAGCATTGAAGGCAAGGACCATGGCGATGCGCTCCGGCCGTTCTCGGATAAGCCTGCGGGTCCTTCCGATCATGGCGGTGGCGGTATCGGCTCTGCTGGCCGGTTGTGCCCACCGCGACAGCATTACCGTCGGCGCCATCCCCGACGACTATCGCACCAATCATCCAATCGTCATCGCGGAGAAGAACCAGAAGATCGATCTTCCTGTCGGCGCCGGCGACCGCGGCATGACCGGCTCGCAGCGCGACACGCTCCTGGGTTTCCTCGACGGCTATGACAAGAGTGCCGCTCCGGCATTGACGATCCAGATTCCAAGCGGATCGGCCAACGAAGTCGCCGCGACGGCGGCCGGCCGCGATTTCGCCCGGCTCGCGGTCGCCGCCGGCATCAAACGCGACCGGGTCGTCGTGGTCTCCTATCAGGCTGGATCGAGCGAGGCATCAGCCCCGGTTCGCGTCTCCTACATCGCGGTGAGGGCACAGACTGACAAATGCGGACGTTGGCCCGCCGACCTGGTGGAAACGTCGGAGAACAAGCACTACGCCGATTTCGGCTGCTCCTATCAGAACAATCTTGCCGCCCAGATGGCCAATCCAGGCGATCTTCTCGGGCCGCGCAAGTCTACCACTATTGATGCGGCAAATCGCAGCAAAGCCATCGGTGTCTACCAAGACAGGGGCATTTCGGATGAATTACTCGGCAACTCGGAAGTGACTTACTAAGCCGCCCTCGGAAAGAAGCGACGCCACGACCAGGCAACGGAAAGAGCATGACCATGAGCAACCTTGCCTATGACGCCACCGTGGAGGGCGGTGACACCTCGCCGCAGGACGTTGCCGCGATGCAGGCGTTGCGGCCGGTTCCGCGTATTTCGATCCAGGCATTCTGCGAGACGGAGGGCGTTGCCAATCCGGTCCAGCGCGCCGGCGAGGACCGCCGCATGACCAAGGCGCACCTCAAGGTCCATATGGGCGGCGTTCCCACCGCCATCGAGTTCTACCAGTCGGCGCCGACACCGAACCTGATCCTGCTGGAATCGCGCAGCGAACCCAAGCAACTGCTGGAGCAACTCGCCCAGCTCTCGGAATACTGCGATCCATCCTCGAAAGTGGTGGTGATCGGTCACTACAATGATGTTGGCCTCTATCGCGAACTCATCCGTTCCGGCATCTCCGAATATGTCATCGCGCCGGTGTCGATGGCCGACGTCGTCAGCGTCGTGTCGTCGATCTTCGTCGATCCGGAAGCTGAACCGCTTGGCCGCTCGGTCGCCTTCGTCGGCGCCAAGGGCGGCGTCGGCTCTTCCACGATCGCCCACAATGTTGCCTGGGCAATGTCCTCCCTGTTCAAATCCGAGGTCGTTGTCGCTGACCTCGATCTCGCCTTCGGCACCGCCAACATCAATTTCGATCAGGATCCTGCCCAGGGCATCGCCGAGGCCGTGTTCTCGCCCGAGCGTATCGACGAAGTCTATCTCGACCGGCTGCTGACCCAATGCGCCGAGCATCTGTCGCTACTCGCGGCGCCCTCGACGCTGGAACGCGTCTACGACTTCGATCCCGATGCCTTCGCGCAGCTTGTCGATACCGCGCAGCGCAGCGTGCCGATCCTTGTGCTCGACGTTCCCCATGTCTGGACGGGATGGGCCAAGAACACGCTGGTCAAGGCCGACGAGGTCGTCATCACCGCAACGCCGGAACTGGCCAATCTGCGCAACACCAAGAACCTGGTCGACATGTTGAAGCGGCTTCGCCCGAACGACCCGCCGCCGAAATTGATCATCAACCAGGCCGGCGTGCCGAAGCGGCCGGAGATATCGTCATCCGATTTCGCCGAGCCGCTGGGCCTGACACCGATGTCGGTCATCGGCTTTGATCCCTTGCTGTTCGGCAATGCCGCAAACAACGGACGCATGCTGGGCGAGATGGATGCCAAGAACCCGGTTGTGGCCACCATCAACGAGATTGCTCATGTGCTGACCGGCCGCAGCGAAATCAGAGCGAAAAAGAAGGCTGGCCTGGGCAGTCTGCTCGGCAAGCTCTCGCGCAACAAGAAGTGACGCAATGGGGTCGGTAGTCGGTCATGTTCGGTAAAAGAGGCAACGACGACGGCAATCGGTTCACGCCGGAATTTCGCCAGCCGGCACCGGTCGCGCCGGCCGCCGCGGTCTCGGCGGACACCGCGGTTATTGCCCGGCCCGCGGCCACGCCTCAGCCGAGCGCGCCTGTCGCGCCACCGGCCAGGCGCGCGGTCGAGGCGCCGCCGATGGCGCCGGAACCGAGGAGAGGCCGCGAAAAGAGCGAAACCTACTACGATACCAAGAGCCAGGTTTTCTCGGCCCTCATCGATACGATCGACCTGTCGCAACTCGCCAAGCTCGATCCCGAAAGCGCCCGCGAGGAAATCCGCGACATCGTCAACGATATCATCGCGATCAAGAACTTCGCGATGTCGATCGCTGAGCAGGAAGAACTGCTCGAGGACATCTGCAATGACGTGCTCGGCTATGGGCCGCTCGAGCCGTTGCTCGCGCGCGACGACATCGCCGACATCATGGTCAACGGGTCCAAGAACGTCTATATCGAAGTCAACGGCAAGGTCGAACAGACCAACATCCGCTTCCGCGACAACCAGCAGCTGCTCAACATCTGCCAGCGCATCGTCAGCCAGGTCGGCCGCCGCGTCGACGAATCCAGCCCGATCTGCGACGCCCGTCTTCCCGACGGGTCGCGCGTCAACGTCATTGCGCCGCCGCTGGCCATCGACGGCACCGCGCTCACCATCCGCAAATTCAAGAAGGACAAGCTGACGCTCGACCAACTGGTCAAGTTTGGCGCCATCTCTCCGCAAGGGGCCGAAGTTCTCAAGATCATCGGCCGTGTCCGCTGCAACATCGTCATCTCGGGCGGCACCGGCTCCGGCAAGACGACATTGCTCAACTGCCTGACCAACTACATCGACCGTGATGAGCGCGTCATCACCTGCGAGGACTCGGCCGAATTGCAACTGCAGCAGCCGCATGTCGTGCGCCTGGAAACGCGTCCGCCCAACCTTGAGGGCGAGGGCGAGGTGACGATGCGCGACCTGGTCAAGAACTGCCTGCGCATGCGGCCCGAACGCATCATCGTCGGCGAAGTGCGCGGACCAGAGGTCTTCGATCTCCTGCAGGCGATGAATACCGGCCATGACGGCTCGATGGGAACGATCCACTCCAACAGCCCGCGCGAATGCCTGAACCGTATCGAGTCCATGATCGCCATGGGCGGCTATTCGCTGCCGCAGAAAACCGTGCGCGAAATCGTCGTCGGCTCCATCGACGTGATCATCCAGGCGGCGCGCCTGCGCGATGGATCGCGCCGCATCACCCACATCACCGAAGTAATCGGGATGGAGGGCGACGTCATCATCACGCAGGATATTGTCCTCTATAACATCAAGGGCGAGGACGCCAACGGCAGGCTGTTGGGTGAACACGTCTCGACCGGCATCGGCCGCCCCCATTTCTGGGAGCGGGCCCGATACTATGGCGAGGAGCAGCGTCTCGCCACAGCGCTCGAGGCTATGGAGAAACGTGCTGACTGACGCATCCGCGGGCGTGAAGGTTCTGATCGATGTTTGGAATTGACGGCACCGTATTGGCGTTTGTCGTGCTCGCCGGCTTCAGCGCCGGCGCGGTCGCCTATGCATTCCTGTTCACCCAGATTAGCAATGAGAAACAGGCCGGAAAGCGGCTTGAAACGATCAAGGCCGCCGAGACGGACCGTTCTGTTGTCAAGGCGACCCGTGACCGCGCGGCGGACGCCGCCAAGCGCCGCAAATCGGTGCAGGATTCACTGAAGGAACTCGACGAGAAGCAGAAGACCAAGGACACCGCCGTCAAGAAGCCGCCGCTGAAAGCCCAGCTTCGCCAGGCTGGGATGAAGGTGCCGATCGAGCGTTTCTATATCTATTCGGCCATATTCGGCCTCGCGCTGACAATCGTCGCGTTCATGGCCGGAGCGCCGATGATTGTCTTGCCCGGTGTGCTGCTCGCCGGAGCGCTCGGCCTGCCGCGTTGGTTCGTCTCCTTTCGTCGTACCCGCCGCGTCAAGGCATTCCTCAACGAATTTCCAAACGCGCTCGACATCATCGTGCGGGCGGTCAAGTCCGGCCTGCCGCTGAACGACGCCATACGCCTGATCGCCAATGAATCGCCTGAACCCGTGAAGGCCGAGTTTCGCCGGATAGTCGATTCGCAGCAGATGGGCCTGTCGATCCCCGACGCGACCCTGCGCATGCCCGAAACCATGCCGTGCACCGAGGCGAGTTTCTTCGGCATCGTCATCCAGATACAGTCGCAGGCCGGTGGCAATCTCTCCGAGGCGCTGGGTAACCTTTCGCGCGTGTTGCGCGACCGCAAGAAGATGAAGGCCAAGGTCGCGGCACTGTCGATGGAAGCGAAAGCATCCGCCGCCATCATCGGTGCCTTGCCTTTCATCGTCGCCTTTCTCGTCTATCTCTCCAGTCCCAACTATCTGATGCCGCTGTTCACGACCAGCGTCGGCCATTTGATACTCGGTTTCGCCGCCGTCTGGATGTCGATCGGCATCTTCGTGATGCGCAAGATGATGAACTTTGAAGTCTAGGGCCGCGGCATGACCGAACAAGCCATCAAATCACTGACGGATCCCAGCTTCCTGATTGCGCTGCTGGTCGCTATCGCCGTGTTCGCAACTGTCTTTACGCTGCTCCCGGCGCTTGGCGGAAACCAACTCAAGGCGCGCATGAAATCGGTCGCGCTGGAGCGTGATGAGCTTCGCGCCAAGCAGCGCGCGCGGCTTGCGACCGAGGCCGATCGCCGCCGCAAGGGTCTGCGCGAGCAACAGTCGGTCGGCATGCGCAACATTGTCGACCGGCTCGATCTGCGGCGTGCGTTGGCCGACGAGGCCACCTTGCAAAAGCTCAAGGTTGCCGGCTTTCGCGGGCAGAATCCGCTAACGCGTTTTCTGTTCTTCCGCCTGGTGCTTCCTTTTGTCGGCTTCGCGCTCGGTCTGGTCTATATTTTCGTGCTCGGAGGATTGCCCGACAAGCCATTGGTGGTCCGGCTGTTCGTCTGCGTCCTGGTTGCCTATGGCGGCTTCTACGCGCCGGTCCTCTACGTCAACAATCGCGCGACCAAGCGCAAGCAGTCGATCCAGATGGCGTGGCCGGATGCGCTCGACCTGATGCTCATCTGCGTGGAGTCCGGCATGTCGGTGGAAGCCGCGCTGCGCAAGGTCGCCGACGAGATCGGCGCGCAGTCGGTGGCCCTGGCGGAAGAATTCATCCTGACCAACGCCGAACTCTCCTATCTGCAGGAGCGCAAGCAGGCTTACGAGAACCTGGCCAGCCGCACGGGGCTGGAATCGGTCAAGTCTGTGTCGCAGGCGCTTGTCCAGGCCGAACGCTACGGTACGCCGGTGGCGCACGCGCTGCGCGTGCTCGCCGCCGAAAGCCGCGACATGCGCATGAACGCCGCCGAGAAAAAGGCGGCCGCCCTGCCGCCCAAACTCACCGTGCCGATGATCTTGTTCTTCCTGCCGGTGCTGTTCGCCATCATCCTGGGGCCGGCGGGCATCCAGGTCAGCCAGCGCGGTATCTTCGGCGATCATCCCGGGGCGGCCGCGTCGACCAGCCAGTAGCCAACGCAGAATCCGCCTGCGAAAACAAAAAGCCGCGCTGTAATCGAGCGCGGCTTTTACGATGCGGTAAGCTCGCGGCGATCAGTTGGTGGCGGTTTTCGCCGGTTTCGCCTTGTCCTGGTCCTTGAGCTGGCTCCAGGCGTTCTGCTGGGCCAGCATTTGCCTGAGGTAAGCGACGTTGGCCTGTGCCTGTTCGGGGGAAAGTTCCTGCGAGGCGATCTTCTCGGCTTCGTCGAAACGACCCTGCAGGCCGACGACGAGCGCCAGGTTCTGGCGCACCCGGCTGTCGGCGTTCGACTGCTGGGCGGCCGACCGCATATAGGTCTCGGCGGTGCGCAGATCTCCTTCCAGCACATAGGACATGCCGAGATTGGAAAGGATCGAGGGCTCGTTCGGCTTGAGTTCGAGGGCCTTGCGGTAGAGTTGGCGCGCCTCGTCCTTCTGGCCGGTCTGATCGAGGATGGCCGCCTCCGCCGACACCAGCCTCCAGTCGGGATATTCCGGCGTCTGTGCGCGGCGCACCGCATCGAGCGCCGCCTCGAACTGGCCGTTGGCGGCCAGCGCCTTTCCATAGGCGGCGAGTACGTCGCGGTCCTTGGGATAGGCGATCGCCAGCTTGCGCATCACGGCGAGCGACTGGTCGGCATCCCCATCCATCTGCAGCGCCGCCGCGAAATTGGTGGCGATTCGCTTGTCGGTGGGGTTCCTCGCATAGGACTGGCCAAGAGCGGCACTGGCGTTGTGCAATTCTCCCGCCGACATCGTCTCCAGCGGCTTGCCGCTGGTGCGTCCGATGGAGCCGGTGGTGAGCTTGTCGGTTGCGCATCCCGCGACACCTGCCGCGAGCGCCAGCATGAATGCCGTGGTGATGAGCCGCTTTCCCCGGATGTTTATCGTGCGGTTGGTCGGCATCGGCACCCTGGGCCTCCATTCGTGCGCGTGGCCATTGCGTGGCCATCTTCCCTCCAGCAGAAATATTCTGTTAACCCTAACGGAGGGTTAAGAAACGCCGACTCGGGCGAGTTCGGCAGGAGAAACGTCTGATGTCCGTGGAACTGGTCGAGAACAAGCTGAAGAACCCGCTGCCGATCCATCTGGTCGCCAGGGACGGGCTGGACGCGGCCGGTCTGTCGCCATCTATTGTCGCTTGGGCCAAGGCAAACGGTTTTTCCGGCGAGGCCGGCAGGACGCTGGTCGTGCCGGACGAGAACGGAGTGCTCGGCGGCGCCGTGTTCGGTCTTGGCGACGGTGAGGGCGCGCTCGGTCTGGGCGCGCTGTCGAAAACCCTGCCGGAAGGCGACTGGCACTTCGCCTCGGCGCCGGCCGAGCCTGAACTCGCGGCGGTCGCGCTGGCGCTCGGCGGCTATGTCTTTACCCGCTATGGCAAGAAGCCGGGCAAGGCGCTGCGCTTCGAATTGCCGGCCGGCGTCAATGCGCAGCGCGTTCGCCGCATCGCCGACGGCGTTTTCCTGACGCGTGACCTCGTCAACACACCGACCAACGATATGGGGCCGGACGATCTGGAGAGGGCAGTGCGGGTCCTGGCTGGAACCCACAAGGCCGAAGTCTCCGTCATCAAGGGCGGCGACCTGCTCACACAGAATTTCCCTATGATCCACGCCGTTGGTCGTGCGTCGTCCGATGCGCCGCGCCTGATCGACATGACATGGGGGCAGCAAGGCGCGCCGAAGGTGACTTTGGTTGGCAAGGGTGTCTGCTTCGATACGGGCGGCCTCGATATCAAGCCTTCTTCGGGCATGCTCCTGATGAAGAAGGACATGGGCGGCGCGGCCAATGTGCTGGGCCTGGCTTCGATGATCATGGCTGCCGGGCTCAACGTACGGCTGCGGGTGCTGATCCCCGCGGTCGAGAATTCGATTGCCGGCAATGCCTTCCGCCCCGGTGACGTGCTGGCGAGCCGCAAGGGCATATCAGTCGAGATCGGAAATACGGACGCGGAAGGGAGGCTGGTGCTGGGCGACGCGCTGGCGCTTGCCGACGAAGAGGAGCCGCAGCTCCTGGTCGACATGGCGACCCTGACCGGAGCAGCCCGCGTCGCGCTGGGTCCCGACCTGCCGCCCTTCTACACCGATGACGAGGCGTTTGCCGCGGAGCTGGCGGCCGCCTCCATCGCGGTCGAGGACCCGCTGTGGCGCATGCCGCTGTGGCGGCCCTACGACGCGAAACTGTCGTCGAAGATCGCCGACATCAACAACGTCACCACGGACGGTTTCGCCGGGTCGATCACGGCGGCGCTGTTCCTCAAGCGCTTTGTCGAGAAGACGGCAAGCTGGGCCCACTTCGACATCTTCGCCTGGAACCCCGCCGATCGCCCCTACGGCCCTGCCGGTGGCGAGGCGCAAGGCATCCGGGCGTTGGAGCGGATCATGTCGACGCGCTATGGCTGATGCGCAAGCAGGGCCGGCAAATTGCAGAAACTGAAACGGAACCGAAACAATTTGCCGTCATGCTGGCGCGATGTCGATTGCGATGCGCCCGAGCCAGGCCTTGCGACTGTGGCAGCAGGTGATGCTGTCGCAGGTGCGCGAGGATGCGCCTGATCTCACCATGCGGCAGACGGCAATTCTGTTCACCATCTATCTCGATCCGCCGCCGCATACGGTGCGCGGTCTTGCCGCCCGCCTCAACGTCACCAAGCCGGTCATCACGCGCGCCCTCGACACGATGGGCGCGCTGAAGCTGGTGTCGCGTCATCGCGACGAGCTCGACAAGCGCAACGTCCTGATCAAGCGCACCGTCGAAGGCGCGCTCTTTGTCGAGCGCTTCGGCGATGGTATCATTGCCAAGGCCCACGACCTGCCGATCTGAACAATTTTCCTATCTAACTGGATTGCCGATTTGACCGCCCACGACCCCCGCCTGCACGCCTTCCGCTCCGATCTCGCCGATGCCAGGTTGAAAGGAGAGGTCGCTGCCGACCGTTTCGTAGCGGGCCGGCCGGCGCGGATTTCGGTATCGGTGGCCGATATCCGCAAGGCGCCGGCGCTGGATTCGGGCGTCAACACGCAAGCTCTGTTCGGCGACGATGTCCTGGTTTTCGAGAATAGAGAGGGCTGGGCCTGGATCCAGGCCGAGCGAGACGGCTATGTCGGCTATGTCGCCGACGCCATGCTGGGCGAGCGGGACCATGCGCCCACCCACATCATCTCGGTGCCGCGCACGTTCCTATATCCCGGTCCCGATCTGCGCTTTCCGATTTCCGGGCAATTGTCGATGGGATCGACGGTAACCGTGACGGGTGCCGCCGAAACGCGCGGCACGCACTATGCACTGCTGCCCTCCGGTGAAGCCTTGATCGCTGGCCATCTGCAGCCGATCGGCGAAGTGGCCGGCGACTATGTGTCCGTGGCCGAGACGTTTCTCGGCACGCCCTATCTCTGGGGCGGTGTTTCCGGCTTCGGCATCGATTGCTCCGGCCTGGTGCAACTGGCCATGCGCATGGCCGGCAGGGAGGTGCTGCGCGATTCCGACATGCAGGCCAATTCGGTCGGCGAGCCGCTTCAGCCCGGCCCCGATTATACGGGGCTGCGACGTGGTGACCTTGTGTTCTGGAAAGGCCATGTCGCCATCATGACCGGCGCCGAGACCATGATCCACGCCAACGGCCACACCATGCTGGCGTCGCGCGAAGGGCTGAAGGAAGCCATCGCCCGCATCGGTTATCTCTATGGCGCGCCGACAGGGTTCCGGCGGCCGTAAGGCTTTCGATCCCCTTTTGTTCCGATTCTGCTTGGCGGTTGCGCGCCGCCGCGCTACCTCTGGCGGGTGACCGAGCTGCCGCGCCTCGCAGACCAGAATGCCGCCGTCGTCTTGCCCGAGCCATTCGTAGAATGGTTCGGCGAGAAAGGCTGGTCGCCGCGCGCGCATCAGATCGAACTCCTGGCGAAGGCCCAAGCCGGGCAATCTGTGCTGTTGATCGCGCCGACCGGCGCCGGCAAGACGCTGGCCGGCTTCCTGCCGTCGCTGACCGAACTGGCCGTCAGGCCGAGGCGAAAACCAGGCCAGGCGCGGCGCGGTATCCACACGCTGTATATCTCGCCGCTGAAGGCATTGGCCGTCGACATCGAGCGCAATCTCGGCAAGCCGGTCGAGGAGATCGGTCTGCCCGTCACCATCGAAACGCGCACCGGCGACACCCCCGCCCACAAGCGCCAGCGCCAGAAGCTTGCGCCGCCCGATATCCTGCTCACCACGCCGGAGCAACTGGCGCTGCTGATCGCGGCAGGCGATGCGAGGCGCTTCTTCGAGGATCTGCGCTATGTCGTGCTCGACGAATTGCATTCGCTGGTGACGTCCAAGCGCGGCCATCTGCTGGCGCTTGGGCTGGCGCGGCTGCGCAGCTTTGTCCCTGGCCTGCAGACGATCGGGCTGTCGGCGACGGTGGCCGAGCCGGGCGAATTGCGGCGCTGGCTGGTCAGCCAGAACCCGCGGGGTGATATGGCGGAATTGATCACTGTGACGGGCGGTGCGAAGCCCGAAATCTCGATCCTCGATTCCGAGGAGCGCGTGCCGTGGGCGGGGCACTCGGCGCGCTACGCCACGCCGGAAATCTACCGCGAGATCAAGCGCCACAAGACGACCCTGCTGTTCGTCAACACACGCAGCCAGGCGGAGCTGCTTTTCCAGGAGTTGTGGCGCGTCAACGAGGACACGTTGCCGATCGCGCTGCATCACGGATCGCTTGACGTCGCCCAGCGGCGGCGCGTCGAGAAGGCGATGGGCGAGAACGCGCTGCGCGCCATCGTCGCCACATCGACGCTCGATCTCGGCATCGACTGGGGCGATGTCGATCTGGTCGTGCATGTCGGTGCTCCGAAGGGCGCCAGCCGGTTGGCACAGCGCATCGGCCGTGCCAACCACCGCATGGATGAGCCGTCCAAGGCGATTTTGATCCCCGCCAACCGTTTCGAGGTGCTGGAGTGCCGGGCCGCACTCGACGCCAATTATCTCGGCGCGCAGGATACGCCGCCGCTGGTCGATGGCGGGCTCGACGTGCTGGCGCAGCATGTGCTCGGCTGCGCTTGCGGCGCACCGTTCCGCGCCGATGACCTGTATGAAGAGGTGCGAACGGCGGCACCCTATTCAGGCCTCGATCGTCCGAGATTTGACCGCGTCATCGATTTCGTCGCCACCGGCGGCTATGCGCTGAAGAATTATGAGCGCTACGCCCGCATCCGCCTGAACAAGGATGGACTGTGGCGCGTATCCAATCCGCGCGTTGCCCAGCAATACAGGCTGAATGTCGGCACCATCATCGAGGTGCCCGCGCTCAACGTGCGTTACGTCAAGGCCGGCAGCAAAGGCTCGGCGTCGCACGGCGGCCGCGTGCTCGGCAAGATCGAGGAGGCGTTCCTCGAAACCTTGACGCATGGCGATACCTTCATGTTCGCCGGCAAGGTACTGCGCTTCGAAGGTATCCGCGAGAATGAATGCTTCGTCTCGAACGCGCCCGGCAGCGACGCCAAGGTACCCTATTATGGCGGCGGCAAGTTCCCGCTCTCGACCTATCTGGCCGAGCAGGTCCGCATCATGCTGGACGATCCGCAGCGCTGGAAGAAGCTGCCGGAGCAAGTGGCCGACTGGCTGCGGTTCCAGTCGGACAAATCGATGCTGCCCAAGCGCGACGATTTGCTGATCGAGACCTTTCCGCGCGGCAACCGCCACTATCTGGTCGCCTATCCCTTCGAGGGCAGGCTGGCGCACCAGACGCTTGGCATGCTGCTCACCCGTCGCCTCGACAGGGCGGGCGCCAGGCCGCTTGGCTTTGTCGCCACCGACTATGCGCTCGCTATATGGTCGCTGGGCGACATGGGCGCCATGTTCAAAGCCAGGAAACCTTCACTCGGCGCGCTGTTCGACCAGGATATGCTGGGCGACGACCTCGAAGCCTGGCTGGCCGACAGTTGGCTTCTCAAGCGCACTTTCCGCAATTGCGCGCTGATCTCGGGCCTGATCGAAAAACGCCACCCGGGCCAGGAGAAAAGCGGCAGGCAGGTCACCGTTTCGACCGACCTGATTTACGATGTGCTGCGCAGCCATGAGACAGACCACATCCTGCTTCAGGCGACCCGTGCCGACGCGGCGACCGGCCTGCTCGATGTCAGCAGACTTGCCGACATGCTCTCGCGCATCCAGGGTAGAATCATGCATAAGGCGCTCGAACAGATTTCGCCGCTGGCCGTGCCGATCATGCTTGAGATCGGCAAGATGCCGGTGAACGGCGAGGCCGATGAAACGCTGCTGATGGATGCGGCGACGCTGGTCGAAGAGGCCATGGGGCCTGGGGTGGTTGACGAATGAACTTTTCGCTGGCGCGCGCATCGCTGATCGCCGAGGCCGACATGATAGGCATCGCCGGCGAACGTGCGGTCTGCGATCCGCGCGGCGTGCTCTATTTTCCCGAGCTTAGGCTGCTGACAGTATCGGACCTACATCTGGAAAAGGGGTCGTCGCTGGCAAGACGCGGCACGCTGATCCCGCCCTACGATACCGGCGCGACCCTGCTGCGGCTGCAGGCGGTGATATCGGATTACCAGCCGTCGATCGTCATCAGCCTGGGTGACTCCTTTCACGACGGCGGCGGCGCCAAACGCATGCATCAAAGTTTTCGCGAACGGCTGGAAGCGCTGATGGCAGGCCGCGATTGGTTCTGGGTCGCCGGCAATCACGATCCGGAAGCGCCCGCCGACCTGCCCGGCGAAACCGTGCGGGAACTGGCCATAGGCTCGCTGCTGTTCCGGCACGAGCCATCGAAGGTGCGGGTCGAGGGCGAAATATCCGGCCACCTCCACCCCTGCGCCCGTATTGTGCAGCAAGGCCGCTCGGTGCGGCGGCGCTGCTTTGCCGGCGACGGCGGCCGCATGATCATGCCTGCCTTCGGTGCCTATACCGGCTCGCTCAATGTGCTCGACCGCGCCTATGCCGGGCTGTTTCGCCTGGAGTCGTTGATGGCTTACATGCTTGGCACCGAGCGCATCTTCGCCATCTCGCACTCGATGCTGCGGCCAGGCTGAGATCTATCGCCCGTAGTAGAGCATGACCGTGTGCTTGGCCTCGGCGAAGAACAGCCAGCGCTCGACCAGCATGCCGGCGGACTGGACGATCGCGGCCAGCGCCGAGAACGCCGTCGCGAAGGGCCAAGGCAGCGCGAAGGTGACGATCAGCAGCAGGATGGGCAAAGCGAAGGCCAGTATTTGCGTGATCCGGCGCAGCTTCGCGCTGTGCTTGCGCGCGATGCGAAAGCCCATTTCCTTGAGCAGGTAGTTTTCTTCTGTATGCGGCCATTCCAGGGATTGCACCGTGCCACCGGTCAGCCCCGTCGCGGTGTTGGCGTTGGTCGGGATTTCAAGCCGGTCGTTGTGGCGCCAGGTCGCCAGCTTCCAGCCCCAGCCGAGCAAGATGAGCAGCGCGGAAGCCGTCAGAAGCATTTTCGAGTCGAGAGAAAATGCTTGCAGCACAGCGTTCAGAAGCACGCTGCCGCTCATCGCCGAGTAGATGAGATAGCCGGGCAAGGTGTAGGGGCTGTGCCACTGGGCGATGGGTTTCAGCGAGGCATAGATCATGCCGGTCATGCAGACGGTGACGATGGCGCCAATCGCGGCAAGAAGTCCGGCAGCAGCGACGCATCCATCGACCCGGCCAAGAAGGACCCAGCCGATGCCGAACAGTCCCGCCGGGACGAAGGTGGTTACCGAGGCAACGCCCTCGCGTGACAGCCATGAACTGCGCCATTGCGAGAACGCCCGCCAGGCACGTTCGGGCCTGCCGAGATGACCGGTCGATGACAACAGGCCGGCGGCGATCAGGCCGAGCGCCAGTCCCATGCCGACGAAGCCCGGCCAGAAATCGGGTGCGATGAAGCCGAGCGGACCGAGCACGCCGAGCAGCGCGAGCAGCCCATAGCCGGCACCCGTGGCGGTGGTGAAGAAGACGACCGAAAAAGCTGGATGCATGGATGGTCAGCTTGAAAGCATGCGGTCGACCCAGCCAAGGAAACCGCCCTCGGCCCGTACCGGCTCCAGCGCGGGAGCGGCCACCGATGCGGCGCGTTGCGTGTGAGCGCGCGGCGGCAGGTATTTGTTGGTCGGGCGATAGCCGAGTTCGGGCATCAGGTCGACACCGCCCCGCTCCGCCACCAGTTGCGAAACGGGGGATTGGGGATCGCCGAGGTCGCCGAAATGCCGCGCGCTGGTCGGGCAGGCGGCGACGCAGGCCGGCACGCGGTCTCCCTCGGCCAGGTTGTCGTTATAGATGCGGTCGACGCAGAGCGTGCATTTCTTCATCACGCCGACATCCGTGTCGAATTCGCGCGCGCCATAGGGGCAGGCCCAGCTGCACAATTTGCAGCCGATGCACTTGTCCTCATCGATCAGTACGATGCCATCGGAGGCCCGCTTGTAGGAGGCGCCCGTCGGGCAGACGGTGACGCAGGCCGGCGTCTCGCAATGCAGGCAGGAGCGCGGGAAGTTCACAGTGCGCCCCCCCATCTCGGTGATGTGCTCGTAACTGTGTACGCGGTTGAACCAGACCCCGTCGACATGGCCGCCATAGGGGTCGATGTCGGTCAGCGGCGCCATGTGGCCGCCGGTATTCCACTCCTTGCAGGCGGTGACGCAGGCCTGGCAACCGACACAGGTGTCGAGGTCGATGACGAGGCCAAGCTTCTTGCCGCCTGGATGGGGAAGACAGGTCATTCGGCCGCCTCTCTAGCCTGCCGGAACCCGGTGCCGAAAGTGAGCTTGTCCGGCGAGGATCCGAAATGCGGTGGCTGATGAAAACGCTCGAATTGCGGTTCGGTGAAGCCGATCTCTTCGGCCGTGCATTTCACGATGCGGACGCGCAGATCGAACCACGCAGCTTGTCCCGTGACCGGATCGGAATTCGAATAGCGTTTGCCGCTGACGTCAGCAGAAGTCTGGTCACCGATAATGTGGTTGAGCAGGAAGCCGCGATTGCTCTCGGCGGCATCGTCCTTCAGCCCCCAGCTGCCGCGCCTTTTGCCGATCGCATTCCAGGTCCAGACCGTGCTCTCGTTCACTCCGTCGACCAGCTTGATCTGCCCCTTCACCTTGCCGTTGATGCTCTCGATCCACACCCAGTCGTCGTCGGCGAGGCCGAGGCCGGCCGCGGTCCGGTGATGTACGAACAGCCGGTTCTGGCTGGTGATCTGCCGCAACCACGCGTTTTGCGAACCCCAGGAATGGTACATGTGCATGGGCCGCTGCGTCAGCGCGTGCAGCGGATATTTTCCAAGGTCGACGGCCGCTTCCTCGAATGGCATGTACCAGAACGGCAGCGGGTCCATGTAGGTCTCGACGCGCTCGCGTTCGCTCTCGGGCGGCACCACCAGGCCATGACCGCGCGCGGCCAGCCGAAAACGCTGTATCGGTTCGGAATAGAGCTGGAAGACGATCGGCTCGGCCTTCGGGATGAAGCCCAGTTGCACCGCGAAGTCGAGATAGGAGCGGTTGGCCATCTTGTAGTAGCGCTGGTCGTCGGTGAAGTCGTGCTGCCAGAAACCGCCATTGTCGATGTAACGTTGCAACTGGTTGGGGTTGACTTCGCCCTTGCCGATCGAGGTTTCATCCTTGCCGCGCCAGCCGGCGAGCGGGCCGATGCCGGGCGTGCGTTCATGATTGACGATGTAGTCGGCGTAGTCGCGGTACTTCGCCGAGCCATCGTTTTCGACGAAGCCGGGCAAGCCAAGCCGCGCGCCGAGTTCGATCAGCACCGACTGGAACGGCCTGACGTCGCGGTCGGGCTCGACGACCGGATGGCGGATGGCGTCGCCCGGCCCGTCGGCATGGCTGATCGGCCGGTCGAGCAGGCTGATACAGTCATGACGCTCGAGATAGGTGGTGTCGGGCAGGACGAGGTCCGCGAACGGCACGGTCTCGGAGTAGTAGGCGTCGGAATAGATGATGAAGGGGATCCTGTAGTTGCCCGCTTCATCATGATCGGTGAGCATGGCCATGGTCTCGACCGTGTTCATCGAGGAATTCCAGGCCATGTTCGACATGTACATCATCAGCGTGTCGATCGGGTAAGGATCGCCGGCCCAGGCGTTGCGGATGACGGTGTGCATCAGGCCATGCGCCGCAAGCGGCGAATCCCAGGAATAGGCTTTGTCGATGCGCAGCGGCGTGCCCGCTTCGTCGACCAGCAGATCATCGGGCCCGCAAACGAAACCGAGCGGCATGCCGTCGAGCGGCGTCATCGGCCTCACGTCCTTGCCGCACGGCTTCGGACCCGGCGGGGCGGATCTAGGGTAGGGCGGCTTGAAGCGGAAGCCGCCCGGCACGTCCACCGTACCCAGCAGAACCTGCAGCAGGTGGATGGCGCGGCAGGTATGAAAGCCGTTGGAATGGGCCGAGATGCCGCGCATCGCGTGCATCGAAACGGGGCGTCCCTTGATCGTCTCATGCCGGCGCCCCGTCCAGTCGGTCCACGCGACCGGCAATTCGATTGCCTGTTCGAAGGCGACGTGGGCCAGTTCGGCCGCGATCCGGCGGATCGTTCCGGCGGAGACGCCGCAACGCTCCGCGACCGCATCGGGTGCGTAGCTCTCGTCGAGATAGCGGTCTGCAATGAGCTGGAACACCGGCACGCAGCGGCGGCCATCGACATCGCAGCTGCCGGTCAGTGCCGGTTTGGCGTCGGCATCGGTGGCGTTCACCGTACGCTTCGCCACTCTGTCCCATGCCAGCGGATTGCCGTCGCTGTCGCGCACGAACAGCCCGTCATCGGCCGCACCCGGCTCCTGGATAACCAGGACATGCGCGTTGGTGTAGCGCAGCAAATAATCGAGATCGACGCGGCCGGCTTTCAAGAGTTCGTGGATCAGCGCGAACACGAACAGGCCGTCTGTGCCGGGCCGGATGCCGATCCAGTCGTCGGCGATCGCATTGTAGCCGGTCCGGCACGGATTGATCGAGACCACCTTGGCGCCGCGCGCCTTGAGCTTGCCCAGCCCGATCTTGATCGGGTTGGAATCATGGTCCTCGGCGACGCCGAACAGCATGAAGTATTTCGTGTTGTCCCAATCGGGCTCGCCGAACTCCCAGAACGAGCCGCCGATCGTGTAAAGGCCTCCGGCCGCCATGTTCACCGAACAAAAGCCGCCATGGGCGGCGAAGTTCGGCGTGCCGAACTGGCTCGCCCACCAGCCTGTCAAGGATTGCGACTGGTCACGCCCGGTGAAGAAGGCGAGTTTTTTAGGATCGGTGCGGCGGATATCCGACAGCCGCCCGGTGACGATCGAGAAGGCTTCCTCCCATTCGATCTCGCGGAACTCGCCCGAGCCGCGTGGGCCGATGCGCAGCAATGGCTTCTTCAGTCTAGCCGGGCTGTAGTGCTGCATGATGCCGGAGCTGCCCTTGCCGCAGATCACGCCGCGATTGACCGGATGATCCTTGTTGCCGTTGATGTAGCGGACCTTGCCGTCCTTGATATGCACGTCGATGCCGCAGCGGCAGGCACACATGTAGCAGGTCGTCTTGGCGATACTGTCGGAAACGTCAGGCGAGGTGTCGACGCCATCGCCCTCATCGGGCGCGCGCGTGTCGGCAAGCTGGCGTTGCGAGGGGGCTGAATTGGCGCCGCGCGGCGGTCTTTGCATCATCATCCCGTGCTGCTCGCGCGGCCGGCGGATTTGGCTCGCGTCTTCGGCCCGGGGCCGCGCATGTAATGCTCTTCCGGGTGGTATCGATCACCGGCCAACCGCCGTCGGATGCCGCGGGTCCAATGCGCAAGCAGGGATCTGAACCGCCCGATCATTTTATCCTTCGCGATCCACTGGCGAATTTTTTCTAACTTCTTCCGAAAAAGTAGAATAAAGCTATCGATCCGTCTAATCAGTTGTTCTTGTAAATTCGATCGATGTTGGTTCTTAATGCGCGCATGACCCTGGATCAGTTGCGCATTTTCGTCGCCGTCGCCGAGCGCGGCCACATGACCAAGGCGGCCGAACTCCTGGGCATTTCCCAATCGGCCGCGTCGGCGGCTATTCGCGCGCTGGAAGAGCAGCACGGCGTCCATCTGTTCAACCGCGTCGGCCGCAACATCGAGCTGGCCCAGACCGGCCACCGGTTCCTGCCCGAGGCCAAGGCCGTGCTGGAGCGGGCCGCTGCCGCCCGCAATGTGCTGGAACATGTTTCGCAGACGGTCGCCGGCAGCCTCTCCATCGCCGCCAGCCTGACCATCGCCAGCTACTGGCTGCCGCGCCGGCTGGCCTCCTTCCACGAGGCGCATCCGGCCGTCAGGCTTAGCGTCACCATCGGCAACACAAGGCAGGTCGAGGCCAGCGTGCTCGATGGAACCGCCGATCTCGGCCTGGTCGAAGGGCGCACCGAATCCGATATATTGCGCCGCGCCAAAGTCGATACCGACCGGTTGATGCTGGTCGTTGCCAGCTCTCATCCCAAGATCGTCGAAATCGCGCCGGGCCGCCCCGACATCACCGGCCTGCGCTGGATCATCCGCGAGGGCGGCTCCGGCACGCGCGAGGTGCTGGAGGATCTGGCGCGCCGTGAGGGGATTTCGCTTGCCGACCTCAGGATATTCCTGGTGCTGCCCAGCAACGAGGCGGTTCGTCAGGCCGTCGAGGCCGGCGCCGGCGCGACCATCATTTCGGAGCTCGTCGTCGGGCGCGCGGTCGCCGAGGGGAGCCTGAGAGCCGTGCCGATCGAATTGCCGAAGCGCGACTTCGCCATGATCACCCATCGCGACCGTCAGGCAAGCCTGGCCCAGATGGCGCTGAAGGCGCATCTGGCTGCGGAGATGAACGGGTCAGGGTAGGGTCAGCCGAACTTCCTCTGCGCGTCGAGCGCCAGGCCAAGCCCGACCGATCCGAACATGTCGCCGTCGATGACGGAAGCCTGCGGCACCAGCGACAGGATTTCCCGCCTTGCCAGCGGGATCGCCGTCGATCCGCCGGTCAGGAACACCGCGGTGATGTTGGACGGCTTGACTCCGGCGTCGCGGATGGTCTGCGCCACCGTTTCGGTGACCCGCTCGATATCCCGGGCGATCGTGGCCTCCAGTCCGTCGCGCGTGATTTCCGCGGCGAAACTCGCGTCCGGCAGCTTCACCGCCACGTCCGCCGATGACCTGTCGGTCAGCTCTATCTTGGCTTTCTCGACCAGCGCCGCCAGCGCGTGCCCGTAGCGGTGCTCGACGATATGGATGAAGCGGTCGACCAGATCGGCGCGCGCGGCCTCGTAGCGGATCTGGCGCAGATGCGTCATCGCCTTGGCGGTGTAGACCAGGTTGATGCGCTGCCATGTGGCGAGATCGATGAAGTAGCTGGCCGGCAGATTGCGTTTGCCGTCCTTGGTCGCGGAGAGATAGCCGAGCTGCGGCATGACATGGGCGATGCTCAGCAGCCGGTCGAAATCGGTGCCGCCGATATGGATGCCGCGGCTGGCCAGGATGTCGTCCTTGCGGTCGATCGATCGCGAGCGCTCCGGCGAGACCCGCACGATCGAGAAGTCCGACGTGCCGCCGCCCATGTCGATGATCAGCGCCAGTTCCTCGCGCGTCACCTTCTGCTCGTAGTCGAGCGCCGCCGCGATCGGCTCGAACTGGAAGGCGATATGCTTGAAGCCCTGGGCACGGGCAGCCTTCTCGAGTTCGCCTTGCGCCTCCGCGTCGGCTTGCGCATCGTCATCGACGAACTGCACCGGGCGGCCGAGCACCACGCTCTCCACCACGCCGCCGGCGTCCGCCTCCAGCCGCGTCCTCAGATGACCGATGAACAGGCCGATAATGTCGATGAAGCCGATCTGGCGCGCCTTGATACGCGTCTTCTCGTGGGCGAGCGAACTGCCGAGCACGCTCTTTAACGAGCGCATCAGGCGGCCTTCGGTGCTGTCGGTGTAATCGCCGATCGCGCGACGGCCGAAATAGGTGTGGCCGTCCTCGAAGTTGAAGAACACCGCACTTGGCAGAGTGGGTTGTTCGCCCTCCAGCGCGACCAGCCGCGCCTTGCCGTTCCGGATCACGCCCACCGTGGAATTGGACGTGCCGAAGTCGATGCCGCCGAATGCCTGATGCATTGCAGCCTCCTGTCATTGTTTCACCGCGGCAAAACAGCGGCGGCGCATCGCGCTGTCATCCGGGACCGCTCTTGCGAATTGTATGTGCGTGTTTGCCCCTGGGCTGGGAGGCGGCGGTTTATCGCATGGCGGGAAAAAGCGGAACCCCTCTTTTCCCGCAACATCAATCTTTGCGGAACACCAGCCGACCGAGCCAGCCCGTCACCATGGCCAGCGATATGGCGAACACGCCATAGAGGAACGAATAGTCGTGGGCGACGCGGAAGATCGATTGTTCGAAGCCTGATTTGCGGATTTCGAGTTGCGCCGAACTCTCCTTCACGAAGAGGCCGCTCTTGAATAGGAACGCGCGCGCCTTGTGCGTGCCGACCGGCACATTAGGCGCCAGCCTGACGGTGGCACGAAACAGGTTCTGCGACAGGAATTGCACGCCGCCGACATTCTCGCTGTAGAGGCCGGCGGCGGCCTTGCGCTCGCGCAGCGCCGCCGTGAACTCCTCGATCGTCGCCGGACTGTCACCGGCATCGGCGGGCTGCATATAGAGGTTGGAGGCGCCGAGCGACAGTTGCTTGTAGCTGTTGGGTTCGGTGATGTCCTGCAACGGCCGCGTCGTCGCCACCGAATAAGACACCGGCACGTTCTCGAAGGTCTCGGAATCCAGATTGACCCAGACGCCCAGCACCCGGTCCTTGCGGCGCACTACCACCGGTTTTGGTGGCCCTTCGAGCACGACGATGACGTCGTAACGGCCCTGGCGTGCCACCAGCGGGTCGGGATTTTCCAGCGAACCGAAAATGGTCAGGTCGGCGCCGGAAAAACCGGCGGTGATCGACACGGTGTCAGTGGAGAGGCCGATCTGGATGCCTTCCGTCAGCGGCGTCTGCGCCCTCGCCGGCGCCGCGGCGGTCAGGGACAGGAGAGCGACGGTTGCGAACGCTTTCAGGCCATTCATCAGTTGAGGCCCGCGCCGGACAGCGAATAAAGGTTGGGCGGCGTGACGAACAGATCGGTTGCGAGCCGGATCGCCACCGCCAGCACCAGCAGCGCCAGCAGGGCTCTCAATTGCTCGCCACGCAGCCGCTGGCCGGCCTTGGCGCCATATTGTGCCCCGGCCACGCCGCCGGCCATCAAGAGGAAGGCCAGCATCACATCGACGGTCTGGTTGGTGGTGGCGTGAACCAGCGTCGTGTAGGCGGAGGTGAAGATGATCTGGAACAGCGAGGTGCCGATGACGACGTTGGTCGGCACTTTCAAGAGATAGATCAGCGCCGGCACCATGATGAAGCCGCCGCCGACGCCCATGATCGACGACAGGAAGCCGATACCGGCGCCAAGCCCGAGCACCGGAATGACGCTGACGAACAGTTTCGACGCGCGGAAGCGCATCTTCAGCGGCAAACGGTGGATCCAGTTGTGCTGGCCGGATTTCTTCAACACCGGTGCCGCCCCGCTGCGCGTGGCGCGCAGCGCGTTGATGCTTTCGACCAGCATCAGCCCGCCGACGGTGCCGAGCAGCACGACGTAGAGCAGCGAGATGAACAGGTCGAGCTGGCCGAGCCTGCGCAGGAAGCCGAACACGTAGATGCCGGCGGTGGACCCGACGATGCCGCCGGCCAGGAGCACGCCGCCGAGCTTGAAGTCGAGCGTGCCTCGCTTCATGTGCGAAAGGACGCCGGAGACGGAAGAAGCGATGACCTGGTTGGCGCCGGTGGCGACCGCGATCGCCGGGGGGATGTTGTAGAAGATCAAGAGCGGTGTGATGAGGAAGCCGCCACCCACCCCGAACATGCCCGACAGAAAGCCCACCGCGGCGCCCATGGCCAGCAGCACGAAGACGTTGACGGAAATTTCCGCGATCGGGAGATAGATGCCCACCCGTCAGTCTCGATCAGTTTGCCTGTCGGCGAATAAAGCCGTTTCGGACAGTATCGCATCGAAAAGCCAATTTTCTCTTGCGACGACGCGGCAGCGGGATCAAATCCCGCCACCGCGCCGAAACAAAAAGACAACTCAATCAGTTAACAGGCAAATATATGGCAAGGGCGTCGTGGAAACGACGCTTCTGCCGTTATTTGCGCGCCAGCAATGCCTTGACCAGTTTCTCGTCGACCGCGCCGGTCGCCGGCAGCTTGTTGGCGGTCTGGAAAGCGATGATGGCGTTCTTGGTCTTCCCGCCCATCACGCCGTCGGCGCCGCCGGCGTCATAGCCGTTCTTGTTGAGGATGAGCTGGATGTTCTTGACCGCCTTCTTCATGTCGATGCCGGCGGTCGTCTGCGGCGTGCCTTCCTGCCAGGATTCAGGAATGTCCACCGAATTGGCTGTCGCGTTGAGCGGCTTGGCCTTCCACAATTCTGTCGCTGCGCGCGCCCGCTCGAGCTGCTCGGGCCGCAGCGCATTGGCGATCTCATCGCGCTTGGCCGCGGCATCCTTGTCACCGGTCTTGGCGACGAGCGCGAACCATTTGTAGGATTCTTCCAGGTTCTGCTTCATGCCGACGCCCTTGGCGGCGAGGATGCCGAGATTGAACTGGCTGTCCTTGACGCCGAGGTCGGCGGCCTCCTGGAACCAGTGCGCGGCCGATTGATTGTCGGTCACGCCATCGGCGGCCATGGCGAACAGCACCGCCAGATTGTGCATGGCGCTGGCGTTGCCCTGCGCGGCGGCGAGCTGGTACCAGGTCTTTGACTTCTTGATGTCGCGCGCGACGCCGATGCCCTTCTCGTAGAAGTTGCCGATGCGGTATTCGGCCGGCGCGAAGCCGAGTTCCGCCGACTTCTCATACCATCTGGCGGCCGCCGCCATGTCTTCCTTGACGCCGCGCGACTCGGCGTAGCGCGAGCCGACCTCGAACAATGCCTTGGCGTCGCCGCCGGCGGCGGCGTCACGCAAGGCGGCCGGGCCCGCATCGGCCGGGATGTCGAATTTGGTCGCGGCAGTCGCTGCCGCCTTGTCCATGGGCGCAACGGCGCCAGTCGTGTCGTTGGCCGTTGCCTCGGTCGCGACTGGCGTAGCAGGGGCCGGTTGGGCATCGGCATCCGTCTGCGTACCGCCGGCGATGGCGGCGGGTGCCGGATCCGTCATGGTAGGAGCAGCGGTCATCGGGGCAACCGGCGCCGGCGCGGCCAAAGCCATCGCGTCGGGAGCGGCTGTGCTCGGGCCGGAAGCCACGGCCGACGCGACCGGCGCCGGAGCGGGCCTGGCGGCGGATGCGGTATCCGGCATCGCGTCCGTATCGGACGGCATGGCCATGACGGTCTGCGCCGTCATGTCGTCCTTGCTTGCCGGCGCGGATTGTTCGGCCTGCCTGACGGCAGGGGCCGGCGCGCTGTCTGTCGCCGCCGGCTGGACTTCGGTCTTCGGCCGGCTGGCGGTATCGACAGATGCCGTCTTCACCGGCTGCGAGGCGACAATCGGGGCCGTGTCGTTATTTGCCACCTGGGCGGCGGGATCCGAAAGAAACGCCTTGCCGAGCTGCAGGCCGGCAAGCGCCAGCATGATCGCTGCCGCAGCCATCAGGATCGGCTTGCGCCGCGCCTTGAGCAGGTCGCCTATCCTGAGCGCCTTGACCGGGCCTTTCATCGTCGACTGGCGCTTCAGGGCGTCGGCTTCGGCCGCGGCCGCCTGCGCTGCGCGCCGGGCAGCGGCGATGAAATCCGATTTCGCCGCGTCGCTGTCGCCGGGCTTTGCCGGTTGTCCGCGCTCGTCGCGCACGCGCTTCATGATGGCATTGAGGTCGGGCGCGCCGGAGCCGGGCTCCAGCGGGCGGTTGGCGACTTTCGGGTCGAGCGGCTCGTCGAGATCGACACTCGGGATATCGGCGCTCGGCGCCGAGCCGGCCAGCGGCGGAACATCCGCCGCCTTCTTGCCCTTGAAGGCGCGCGCCAGGCCGCCGAACATCGACTTGCGGCCAGCAGGCTGGCCCTCTCCGGCGGTGGCGTCGGAACCGAGTGCGGCCATCGCGGCGGCGGCTGCTGCTTCCGCGGGCGAGCGCGCGCCCGGCCGGGCAGACAAGCCCGTTTCAACGTGCGGTGCCGGCTCGCCGGGCTCGGCGCGCAATATGGCCGCGGCACGCGCGTCCAGATCGGCCATGCCGGTCAGCGGCTGCGGCTCGTCCATCGTCATCGACGGTGCATTTACGGCCATCTTGGGCCGCCGCGCGCCCCGCCAACCACTCGGTTCGGTCGGAGCCGCGTCGAGGAGTTCGCTTACCGCTTCGGACGGGTCGCTGGTTTCCAGCGAACCCAGCCTGTCGACGATCTTGAGCAGTGTATCGTGAATGGCCTCGAAGGTGCGCGAATTGCGCTCGTCGGAACGCCGCGTCAATGTCTCCAGCGTCTTCAGGTCCTGGGCGAGGCCAGAGACCGCGGCTGTATTGGTGCTCGTTCCGGCCAGCGAGCGCACCGCGTTCTCAGCCGCCTCGCGTGCGGCACCGAGGATGGAATCGCGGGTCCCAGCCAGCGCTTTTTCGATTTCGTTGAGCCGCGGGCTGATGTCCTCGAAATCCGGCAGCGGCGTGCTCGGCTTGGAAAGATGCGCAGACAGGCCGGCGACCTGCGCCTCCAGGCTGCGGATCAGCGCCGGATCAATGCCGGCGACTTGGGCCGCCGAAGCGTCCAGGCGGCTTGAAATATCCTCGAGCCTGCTTTCCAGCCCGCGGATCGCCGCCTCGCCGGCGGGATCGGGAGCGCGCGTTTCCATGCGCTTGGCCAGTGCGGTGAAGCGGGCGTCGATGGCGTCCATGATGCCGGCGCTGTCGACCTGCGCCATGCTGCGCTGATCCAGCCGGTCGGCAACCTCGTCCAGCCGGCGCTCGAGATCGCGAAACAGCATGTTGCCCTGTTCGATGGCGTCGCCCTGGCGACGCTCCATCATGCCGGACAGCACGTCGAAACGCTGCTCAAGCCCCTGGAAGATGTAGTCGGCGTCGGGCATGGCCGGCGCCTGATCGATCTTGTCGGCGATCAGCGCGATCTGCTTTGCGAGCCGTTCCATCGCCTGCTCGGGCAGGTTGGCGCGGCCGGCGAGGTCATCGACCCGGCTCGACAGCGTGTTCAACCGGTCGACCACGACATTGCCGGGACGGTCCTGCGCCACTTCCTCGATCTGCTGGGCGAGCGAGTCGATCCGCTTCTCGATGCGCTCGAAGGCTTCGTGGTCGATTGAATTCGCCTGTGCGGCGACTGTCGAGGCTACGATGGCGCGGGAAATCTCGTCCAGCCGCTCGTCGATCACGGCCAGCGTGCCGCCGCCGCGATTGTCCTGCTGGTTGGCGAAATGGTCGACCGCCCCAGCCAGTGTGCGGACCTTTTCCTCCAGCGAACGCAGCGACAGCGATTCCGGCAGGTTGTTGACGGCGTTGCTGATCTGCTCCAGCCGATCGGTCAGGGCCGCAAGGGCGGGATCGTCGGAGCGCTTGCGCTGATCGGCGTCGACGCGGTCCTCGAAGGCAGTCCAGCGGCGATCGAAATCGTCCCAGCGGCGGTCGACCTTCTGCACGCTCTCCTCGCGCGCCAGCGTGTCGAGCGCGGCCTTGACCTGCTCGAGTTCCAGTCGCAGCAGGTTGACGCTCCTGTCGTCACTCTTCTCCGACAGCGATTTGATGGCGCCGGACAGCCGCTCGAATTCCACGCCGAGTTCGGCGCTGCCCTTGCCCGTCGCGCCGGGCTTGGCGTTCGCCTGGAAGGCGCGGTCGATGTCCTTGCGCAGCGCGTCGAATTCGCGCTGCAGGCCTGAAGTCACCTGGTGGCGCAGTTCCTCGCGCATGCCGCGCAGCTCGCCCGCGATCTTGCCGACCATGGCGACGCTGTCTTCCTGGCCGCGCACGCGGTCGATGTCGCGCGCGATTGCCTGGTAATTCTGGTCGAAGGCAGGCGAGGGCGCCGGGTTGTGCGCACGCGGCGCCGGCTGCGGATCCTCATACCAGCGCTGCTGGGCCGTCGGCTGCGCGGCGGGATAACGCGGTTCCGCGGCGGGGTAACGCGGGTCGGCGCCATATTGGCGAGGAACGGGCCGTGCCGTCGCGTCCTCACGCGTCTGTCCCAGGCGCTGTTCCAGGGTCTCCAGCGAGCGGTTCAGCTGCTCGAGCGTTGTCTGCGGCTTGCGCTGCCTGCCGGCATTGAGTGTATCGAGATAGGACCGCTTGCTGTTCATCGGTGCGTCCGTCTTTCAGATTGGCCGGCTTGCGACCAGCTCCCCAAGTCCCTGCCGGAACGAGGCGACCGCGCTTCCATGCCACGGTGGAAGACAAGCTTCCCGGGTTTCACCCGCGCTCCGAAAAACCGTGAAAATTCGATACAGGATAACCACGGATAGCCGACACGCGCACATTTCGCCCAACGTGGTAAACAACGCGTTAACCAAGCTTAAGAAGTTGCAAGGAAGTTGGCTGTCGCGATTTCCGGTGCGGCATAAGGCACCGTTCTCAGAACGCCCTTGCGTCATGAGGCGGCTATCGGTATAGAATTGACGTAAACGTAAATGGCGCATCAACTGTGCTGTTTTGCGATTTGTTTGTTGAAACCACGGCTGGAAGCACGCCCCCGCTTCCAGTCAGGCGACGCATGGTCCGGGACCGCGACGCCACCAGACGGGGAAGCCAGTGACCATGAAACTTATCTCGGCCGGCGAGACCGCGGCCAATACCAATAATGCATCCGTCGAAGTCGGCGAGGATCTCTCCCGCATCGGCGAAATGGCCAAAAAGTACGGCGTGACGCTGCGCACGCTGCGCTTCTACGAAGACAAAGGCCTGCTCCACCCGCAGCGCGACGGTTCGACCCGTCTCTATACGCGCCGCGACAAGGCCAGGCTGAAGCTGATCCTGCTCGGCCGAAAGGTTGGGTTCTCGCTGCGCGACGTCAAGCAGATGATGGACCTCTACGATCCGACCGGTTCCAACACCAAGCAGTTGCGGTTGGCGCTGGACAAGTCGGAGAAGCAGCTCGCTCGCCTGCAGAAGCAGCGGGCACTGATCGACGACGCCATCAATGAGCTCGGCGGCTCGATGTCGGCGGTGCGCCAGATGTTGGCCGAGCGTTCGACGCCGCACGCGAGCGTCGCCAGCTAAGCCACTCTCCGACACTGTCGGACCTTCACCATCAAAGCCGCGTGGCCATGCTGCGCGGCTTTTCGCTGTCATGGCCTGCTGTTTCGCGCTGGCTTGCGCAATGCCGCAAACGCTAGTCTAGTTTCACGCGCGTGGCGACGGAATCTTGTCGCATCGAAAATATTGACGTTTACGCAAACGTCAATATTTGCTATTGCCACTTCGACATTGGCCCGCTTGCCGCGCACGGCTTGATTTCGGGGCCTTTATCCGCATGGTGGAGGAAAGCATGCCGATCTACAGGGCCCCGGTCCAGGACACGCTGTTCGTGCTCAACGAGGTGCTGGGCTATCAGCGCTATTCGAACCTTGCCGGATTCGCCGACGCAACGCCCGACATACTGGAGGCAATTCTCGCCGAAGGGGCCAAGCTCGCCGAGAACGTCATGCATCCGCTCAACCGTGTCGGCGACATGGAAGGCTGCGTGCGCCACGACGACGGCTCGGTGACCACGCCCAGGGGCTTCAAGGAAGCGTTCGACCAGTATCGCGAAGGCGGCTGGATGGGTCTGGCGGCTCCGGTCGAGTTCGGCGGCCAGGGCCTGCCCTATGCCGTGCACACGGCGGTGGCCGAATACATGGTGTCGGCCAACATGTCGTTGATGATGTATCCCGGCCTGACCCAGGGTGCGATCGCGGCCATCATCACCCACGGCACCGACGAGCAGAAGGCCACCTGGCTGCCCAGGATGGTCGAGGGCACCTGGACCGGCACCATGAACCTGACCGAGCCGCATTGCGGCACCGATCTCGGCTTGCTGCGCACCAAGGCAGTGCCGAACGGCGATGGCACCTACAAGATTTCAGGCCAGAAGATTTTCATCTCGGCCGGTGAGCACGACATGTCGGACAACATCGTCCATCTGGTGCTGGCCCGTATCGAAGGCGCCCCCGAAGGCGTCAAGGGAATCTCGCTGTTCATCGTGCCGAAGTTCAAGCTCGATGCGTCGGGCAATCCGGGGACAAGGAACACCGTTTCCTGCGGTTCCATCGAGGAGAAGATGGGCATCCACGGCAATTCGACCTGCGTCATGAACTATGACGGGGCTGAAGGCACGCTGCTGGGCGAGGCCAATGGCGGCCTGAAGGCGATGTTCACGATGATGAACGAGGCGCGGCTCGGCGTCGGCCTGCAGGGGCTGTCGCTGTCGGAGATCGCCTACCAGAACGCCGTCGCCTACGCCAAGGACCGTTTGCAGGGCCGCTCGCTGTCGGGCCCTAAGTCGCCGGAGAAGAAGGCCGACCCGATCATCGTCCATCCCGACATCCGCCGCTCGCTGATGACCATGAAGGCTTTCAACGAGGCCGGCCGCGCGCTGGCGCTGTGGACGGCGATCAAGTCCGACATCGCGCACCGCTCCGCCGACGACAAGGACCGCCAGGCGGCCGACGACTACACCGGCCTGATGACGCCGGTGGTCAAGGGCGTGCTGACCGACAAGGGGTTCGACCACGCCGTGATGGCGCAGCAGGTGTTCGGCGGCCACGGCTACATCGAAGAGCACGGCATGAGCCAGTTCGTGCGCGATGCCCGCATTGCCATGATCTATGAAGGCGCCAATGGCATCCAGGCGCTCGACCTCGTCGGCCGCAAGCTCGGCTTGAACGGCGGCTGCGCCATACAGGCCTTCTTCAAGGAGGTCGGCGAATTCTGCGAGGAAAACCGCGCGGACGAGAAGATGGCGCCGTTTACCAAGGGTCTGAAGAAGGGCCTCAACGATTTGCAGGCGGCGACCATGTGGCTGCTGCAGAACGGCATGGCCAAGCCCGACAATGCCGGTGCGGCCTCGACCGACTACATGCATCTCTTCGGCCTCGTGGCGCTGGGTTACATGTGGGCGCGGATGGCCAAGGCGGCACAGGGCAAGACAGGCGCCAACGGTTCCCACTCTTTCCTTGAAAACAAGGGGGCGTTCTATGACAACAAGGTCGTGACGGCGCGCTTCTTCATGGAACGGATCATGCCGGAGACCTCGGCCCACCTCGCCCGTATTTCTAGTGGCGCCGATACGCTGATGGCCCTGCCGGCGGAAGCGTTCTAAACTCAACCTCGCTGGCCTGTCTGTCTGTCGATACGCGGAGGAAATCGTGGCGACAAATCCCGCCGAAGTGCTCTCTTTGCCGAAGCCAGCCTGGGCGGCCGACGAGGTCGGCATGCTCTACGACATGGCTATCCGTTTCATGTCGGAGGAGATCGCACCGCGCTACGACGAGTTCGAAAAGAACGAGATGGTCGACCGCGAAAGCTGGCTGAAGGCAGGTTCCGCCGGCCTGCTCTGCGCCTCGATGCCGGAGGAATATGGCGGCTCGGGCGGCACCTTCGCGCATGAGAGCGCCATCATCGAGGCGATCGGCCATGTCGGCGTCGATGGTTTCGGCATCGGCCTGCACAATTCGATCGTCGCCCCTTACATCCTCCATTACGGTTCGGAGGAGCAGAAGAAGAAATGGCTGCCCAAGCTCGCCACCGGCGAACTGATCGGTGCCATTGCCATGACCGAGCCTGGCGCTGGTTCCGACCTGCAGGGTGTCAAGACGCGTGCCGAGAAGTACGGCAACCAATACAAGATCAACGGCTCCAAGACCTTCATCACCAACGGCCAGCTGGCGAACTTCATCATCGTCGTCACCAAGACCGATCCGGAGAAGGGCGCCAAGGGCACCTCGCTGATCGTTATTGAGACCGATGAGGTCGAAGGCTTCCAGCGCGGCCGCAACCTCGACAAGATCGGGCTGAAGGCCAACGACACGTCGGAGCTGTTCTTCAACGACGTGCGTGTGCCGACCTCCAACCTGCTCGGCCATGAAGAGGGACAGGGCTTCGTCCAGCTGATGCAGCAATTGCCGCAGGAGCGGCTGCAGATCGGCACCGGGGCGATCGCCATGATCGAGCGGGCGCTGGCGCTGACCATCGACTACGTCAAGGAGCGCAGGGCCTTCGGCAAGGCGATCATCGACTTCCAGAACACCCAGTTCAAGCTGGCTGAATTGAAGACAGAGGCCACCATCGGCCGCGTCTTCTACAATGACTGCGTCACCCGCCACATCAATGGCGGGCTGGATCCGGTAACGGCCTCGATGGCCAAGTACTGGCTCTCCGACCTGCAGGGTAAAGTCGTCGACGAATGCCTTCAATTGCACGGCGGCTATGGCTACATGAATGAATATCCGATCGCCCGCATGTTCCGCGACGCCCGCGTCCAGCGCATCTACGGCGGCACCAACGAGATCATGAAATTGCTGATCGGACGCTCGCTCTGAGCAGCTCTCTTCAGCGAACCCAAGGAGCATGAAAATGGCCGAAGCTTATGTCTATGACGCCGTTCGCACGCCGCGCGGCAAGGGCAAGAAGGACGGATCGCTGCACGAGGTGCCGGCGGTGCGGCTCGCCGCCAGGACGCTCGAGGCACTGCGCGACCGCAACGGGCTGGACACCGGCACGGTCGACGACATCATCTTCGGCTGCGTCGACCCGGTCGGCGAGGCGGGCTCCGTCATTCCCCGTGCCGCCGCTTTCGAGGCCGGCTACGACACCAAGGCACCCGGCATGCAGATCTCGCGCTTCTGCGCCTCCGGATTGGACGCCATCAATTTCGGCGCCGCCAAGATCGCGCAGGGCGCCGATGAAATCGTCATCGCCGGCGGCGTCGAATCGATGTCGCGCGTCGGCATGGGCATGTCCGGCGGCGCCTGGTTCATGGATCCTTCGGTCGGCCTGCCCGGCTGGTTCGTGCCGCAAGGCATTTCGGCCGACCTGATAGCCACCAAATACGGCTTCTCGCGCGACGACGTCGACGCCTACGCGGTCGAGAGCCAGAAGCGCGCCGCAAGATCCTGGGCCGATGGCCGCTTCAAGAACTCGGTCATACCGATCAAGGACCAGAATGGACTGACCATTCTCGACCATGACGAGCATATGCGGCCGTCGACCGACATGCAGTCGCTCGCCTCGCTCAATCCGTCCTTTGTCATGCCCGGCGAAATGGGCGGCTTCGACGCGGTGGCGGTGCAGAAGCATCCCGAGGTCGAGGAGGTCAACCACGTCCATCACGCCGGCAACTCGTCCGGCATTGTCGATGGCGCGGCGGCCGTGCTGCTTGGCTCGAAGAAGGCCGGTAAGGCGATGGGCCTCAAGCCCCGCGCCCGCATCCGCACCTTCGCCAACATCGGCTCCGAACCGGTGCTGATGCTGACCGGCCCGGTCGACGTCACCGAGAAACTGTTGAGGCGTGCCAAGATGAAGCTGTCGGACATCGACCTGTTCGAGCTCAACGAGGCCTTCGCCTCGGTGGTGCTGCGCTACATGCAGGCTTTCGAGATCCCGCACGACAAGATCAACGTCAATGGCGGCGCCATCGCCATGGGCCATCCGCTCGGGGCCACCGGCGCGATGATCTTCGGCACGGTGCTGGACGAACTCGAGCGCCGCGACTTGAACACCGCGCTGGTGACACTGTGCATCGGTGCCGGCATGGGTACCGCAACCATCATCGAACGCGTCTGACGGGGAGAGAACGATGAGCTACGCCAATTTCACCCTCGACATCGACGCCGATGGCATCGCGCTGGTCACCTGGAACAGCCCGGACCGCTCGATGAACGTCTTCACCGAAGAGGTGATGCGCGAGTTGAACGCCATCGTGGACAAGGTGGCCGGCGATGCCGCCATCAAAGGCGCGGTGATCACCTCCGGCAAGGACACTTTCTCCGGTGGCGCCGACATCACCTTGCTGCAGAGGATGCTGACCAGCTTCGCCACTGACAAGGTCAGGGATGTCGAGAAGGCGACCAGGGCGCTGTTCGACAATGCCGGCATCATGACCGGCCTGTTCCGCAAGCTGGAAACCTGCGGCAAGCCATGGGTCTCGGCGATCAACGGCACATGCATGGGCGGCGCCTTCGAAATGTCGCTCGCCTGCCATGGCCGCGTCGCCGCCGACTCCGACAAGGTCAAGATGGCGCTCCCCGAGGTCAAGATCGGCATCTTCCCCGGTGCCGGCGGCACCCAGCGCGTGCCGCGGCTGACCGACCAGCAACAGGCGTTGCAGATGCTGACCTCCGGCCAGACCCTGTCGCCGCAGAAGGCGAAGGCGATGGGCCTGATCCACGAGATCGCCGAACCGGCGAAGCTGATCGAGACCGCGAAGGCGATGATCAGGAACGGCCTCAAGCCGGTGGCGCCGTGGGACGAGAAGGGTTTCAAGCTGCCCGGCGGGCCGATCTATTCGGCGGCCGGCGCCAATCTGTGGCCGCCGGCCATCGCCATCCTGCGCCGCGAGACCCATGGCAATTACCCGGCCGCCGCCGCGATCCTGAAATGCGTCTATGAGGGCCTGCTGGTGCCCTTCGACACCGCGCTCAGGATCGAGCAGCGCTATTTCACCGAGATCATGCAGAGCAAGGAGGCGGCGGCGATGATCCGCTCGCTGTTCGTGTCGCTGCAGGAGCTGAACAAGGGCGCGCGCCGCCCGGCCGGCGTGCCGGACACCAGGTTCAAGAAGATCGGTATCCTCGGCGCCGGCTTCATGGGCGCCGGCATCGCCTATGTCACCGCCAAGGCCGGCATTCCGGTGGTGCTGCTCGACCGGGATATGGAGGCGGCCGCAAAGGGCAAGGCGCATTCCGACAGCCTGATCTCGGATCAGGTCAAGAAGGGTCGCGCCAGGCCCGAGGAGAAGGACAAGCTCCTGTCGCTGATCACGCCGACGGCAGACTATGCAGACCTCGCCGGCTGCGATCTCGTGGTGGAAGCCGTGTTCGAGGATTCCGCCGTCAAGAAGAACGCCACCGAACAGGCGGAGGCCGTGCTGAAGTCGTCGGCGATCTTTGCCTCCAACACCTCGACCATTCCGATCACCGGCCTCGCCAGGAATTCGGCGCGGCCGAAGAATTTCATCGGCATCCACTTCTTCTCACCGGTCGACAAGATGATGCTGGTCGAGATCATCCTCGGCAAGAAGACCGGCGACAAGGCGCTGGCGACCGCGATCGACTTCGTGCGCGCCATCAAGAAGACGCCGATCGTCGTCAACGACACGCGCGGCTTCTATGTCAACCGCTGCGTGCTGCGCTACATGTCGGAAGCCTACAAGATGCTGATCGAAGGCGTGCCCGCGCCGATGATCGAGAATGCGGCGAAGGCCGCCGGCATGCCGGTCGGTCCCTTGGCGCTGACCGATGAGACGGCCATCGACCTCGCCCAGAAGATCATGAAGCAGACCATCAGGGATCTCGGCGACAAGGCCGTCGACCCCAGGCAGATGGCGCTGATCAACACCATGGTCGACGACCACGGCCGCTTCGGCCGCAAGAACGGCAAGGGTTTTTACGACTATCCGGCCAAGCCCGCGAAGAAGAAGCTGTGGCCGGGGTTGAAGGACCTCTATCCGCAGCTCGCGGCCGAGAAGGTCGACTATGAGGAGCTGCAGCAGCGCCTGCTGGTCACCATCGCGCTCGAAGCGGCACGCGTGATGGAAGAGGGTATCGTCACCGACCCGCGCGAGGCCGATGTCGGCTCGATCCTGGCCTTCGGCTTCGCACCCTATACCGGTGGCGCGCTGTCCTACATTGACGGGATCGGCACCAAGCAATTCCTCAAGATCGCCAAGGGCCTGCAGAAGAAGTATGGCGCCGAGTTCAAGGCGCCCAAGCTGCTCATCGACATGGCCGAGAAAGGTAAGACCTTCTACGAACGCTTCGATCCCCATGCGAAGGGCGATGTGAAGCAGGCAGCCTGACTTAGCGTCATGTACGTCTGGGCGCGCATGGCGCGCATGCTGGCCACGGCGCGCAGGCGTGGTCCCTATCTCATGGGCGGCGAAGGCCGGCTGGCCTTTCGCTGCCTGCCGACCGACATCGACTTCAACATCCATCTCAACAATGCGCGCTACATGATGTTGGCCGACCTTGGCCGCATCGATCTGTTTGTCCGTGCCGGCCTCATTACGCTGGCGAGGAAGAATGGCTGGGCGCCGATGATGGGCGGGTTGCAGGCCGTCTACGCCCGCGAGATACAGCTGTGGCGCCGCTTCGAAGTGGTGTCCTCGATCGAGACCTGGGAAGGCACCCAGGTCATCGGCAAGCACCGCTTCGTCCTCGACGATGGCGAGACGGCCGCCCTGATCCTGACGACGGCCGGCGTCTATGACCGCCAGGCACGCCGCTTCCTCGACATTGACGAGGTTGTCGCCGCACTTGGCCGTGCGGTGAACCCGCGGCCACCGACAGAGGCGGAACGGATTTTCATGACGTCGCACCAGGGACTGCGCGGCCTGGCCAAATCGTCCGGCTGATCAACCCGTCGGCGGGCAGGGTTCGATCGACTTTCCCAAGCCAGGCGCGGATGGTACATTAGGTATCGCTAACATGGAGTTGGCGGAGGATTAATCATCATGCGTATGATGCTGAGAGTTTCCATCCCGGCCGAGGAAGGCAACAAGGCGATCAAGGACGGCAGCATGGGCAAGTTCATCGAGCACACTCTGTCCGATCTCAAGCCGGAGGCTGCTTACTTTACCGCTGACGGTGGTTGGCGGACGGCCTACCTTTTCCTAGAGGTAAAGGACAGTTCGGATATGCCCTATGTCGCCGAGCGGTTCTTCTTCGCCTTCAATGCCACCGTCGATTTGATCCCGGTGATGAACGTCGACGAGCTCAAGAAGGGTTTGCCGAGGGCGATGGCGGCATTGGCCGGATAGCGGCTTCGGCCATGACACTGTGCCGTCGTTTCGGCACACAGCTTTGTTCGTGATCCACCGGCCGCGCTGGTGGACAACGCAGCGGTTGCGCGTTAGACAGGAAGAGGCATTTTTTCCTGTTTCGAAGGAGAGCACGTCATGCTCTCGCACGACCGCGTCTGGGCTGCCATCGATGCTCTTGCCGAGCGCTATTCGCTTTCGGCTTCGGGTCTGGCAAGGCGCGCGGGACTTGATTCGACCGCCTTCAACAAATCGAAACGCCTCTCGTCCGACGGGCGGCCGCGCTGGCCTTCGACCGAATCGCTGGCCAAGATCATCGAGGCCACGGGCGCTTCGCTGGACGAATTCACAGGACTGATCGAAGGCCGGGGCGCATCGCCCGCCAGCCGGCGCGCCGTGCCGTTGCTCGGCTTTGCCCAGGCAGGCGCTGGCGGCTTCTTCGACGATGCCGGCTTTCCCGCCGGGCAGGGCTGGGATCTCGTCGAATTGCCAGCGCAATCGACCGAGAGTTCCTATGCGCTGCAGGTGCAGGGGGATTCCATGCTGCCGCTCTACCGCAACGGCGACGTGCTCATCGTCGAGCCGGGCGCCGCCACCCGCAAGGGCGATCGCGTCGTCGTCAAGACCACATCAGGCGAGGTGATGGCCAAGGTGCTCGAGCGCCAGACCGTCAAGTCGATCGCGCTGGTCTCGCTCAATCCGGAGCATCCGGATCGCGACATCCCCATGCGCGAGGTCGAATGGGTGGCGCGGATCGTCTGGGCAAGCCAATAGGTGCAGCGGGTGCGACTTCCTCATCTTGTCCTGGCGGTTCTGATGGTTCCGATAATGGCGGCGCTGGTCGTTGCCGGCGGACGCACGCTGAAAGGCAGCGCAAGCACTGTTGCGGTGGATCAGATCGATCCCGGCGCCGATACGATCCCGCAGGCTGACACCGGGACGGTACCAGAAGAACCTGCCACCTCAGCCATACCTGCTCCGCAGCCGCCAAAACCGGCAGCGCATTCGCGGGCGATCGATCCGCAGGTCGTCGCGCCGCCGGAACTGCCCGCCGGAGAGCTCGAGCGGGTCGAGCCGCGCGAGCCGTTGAGCAAGCTGGCCCTCGCCGTGCCGCCCAAGCCGAAGATGCCCGACGACTGGAACGGCACAAAGCTGTTCCAGCCGGTCGCCCCGGCCGCCGGCCTGATCGAGGCGAAAGGCTATTCGGTCGCCGTTTCCGGCATCGATGTCGTCGGGCAGGACGAGATCTGCACCACCGATGGCAAATCCTGGCCGTGCGGGGTCCGTGCCCGCACGGCGTTCCGGGCCTTCCTGCGCGGTCGCGCCGTGGTCTGCACGGTGCCGCCGGAAGGTGGTCGCGACCGGATCGCGGCGGAGTGCCGGATCGGCAAGCAGGATGTCGGTCAATGGCTGGTCGAAAACGGCTGGGCGCGCGCCGCCAAGGGCGGGCCCTATGTCGAGGCCGGTGACAAGGCACAAAGCGCGAAGAAAGGCATTTTCGGATCGGCGCCGAATCTTGCCGGCATCTCGGCGGTGCCGGCCGCACCCGACCCAGCGCCTCAGGCGCCGGGCTCGATCCTGGAGGAGGACGGCGGCGTCCTCAAGCCAGCTGACCAGCCAACGCCTTCTGAATGAGCGAGCGGGTCTCGGTGACGCCATAGAGGGCGGCGAAGGATCCGAAGCGTGGGCCGCGTTCCTGGCCGATCAGCACCTGATAGATCATCTGGAAGAAGGCGCCTGAAACGCCGGGGCCGCCTTCCGGGCTCTGCTTGGAATGATCCTGGTAGCGTTCGATCTTGCGCGCCACGTTGAGCGAAGCGTTCTGGATCGCCTCGCCGCTGGCGCCCGCCGGCAAGTCGCCAAGAGCCTTTTCGAGAGCCAGCAGCGCTTCGCGCTCGACCTCGTCGGCCGGTCGAAAGGTCTTCGTCGGCTTCACGAAATCGTCGAAATAGCGGATCGCATAGCCCGTCAGCCGGTCGAGCTCGGGATGGGTGGCAGGCGTCACGCCCTGCACGTGGCGCGAGATGAAGCCCCACAGCACATCCTTGTTCTGCGCATTGGAGGCGCTGACCAGGTTGAGCAGCAACGAGAAGGGCACCGGCATGTCGATGGCGGGCGGATTGCCGTCATGCATATGCCAGACCGGGTTGCCCAGCCGCTCCTTCCAGTCCTGACGCGAGTATGCGGCGAGGAAGGTGTAATATTCGTCCACGGCCCGCGGGATGACGTCGAAATAGAGCTTCTTGGCCTGCCGCGGCCGCTGGTACATGTAGAGCCCCAGGCTCTCGGTCGGCGCATAGGTCAGCCATTCGTCGATCGTCAGGCCATTGCCCTTCGACTTGGAGATCTTCTGGCCGTTCTCGTCGAGGAACAGCTCGTAGACGAAATGCTCCGGCGCCCGCCCGCCCAGGATGTTGCAGATGCGGTCATAGACCACCGCATTGGTCTGGTGATCCTTGCCGAACATCTCGAAGTCGACGCCGAGGGCCGCCCAGCGCATGCCGAAATCCGGCTTCCACTGCAGCTTCACCCTGCCGCCGGTGACCGGCAGCGTGGTTTCGGTGCCTTCATCGTCGAAGGTGATGGTGCCGGCCTTGGCGTCCACATGCTTCATGGGAACGTAGAGCACGCGCCCGCTCTTCGGCGAGATGGGCAGGAAGGGGCTGTAGGTCGCCTGCCGCTCCGGCCCAAGCGTCGGCAGCATGACCGCCATGATCTGGTCGTAGCGTTCGGCGGCGCGCAACAGCATCGCATCGAAACGGCCGGCCTTGTAGTACTGCGTCGCGCTGGCGAATTCGTAGTCGAAGCCGAACGTGTCGAGGAAGCGGCAGAGCATCGCATTGTTGTGGTCGGCGAAGCTCGCATAGTCGCCGTCAAACGGATTGGGCACCGACGACAGCGGCTTGTGCAGATACGGCTCGAGCGCTGCGCGATCCGGCACGCTGTCGGGTATCTTGCGCATGCCGTCCATGTCGTCCGAAAAACACAGCACCTTGGTCGCGACCTTGTCCTGCGTCAGCACGCGGAACGCATGACGCACCATCGATGTGCGCGCCACTTCGCCGAACGTGCCGATATGCGGCAGGCCCGACGGCCCATAGCCGGTTTCGAACAGGATCGATTCTGGAAAGTCGGCGCCCTTGTAGCGTTCGATGATCTTTTTGGCTTCCTCGAACGGCCATGCCTTGCTCTCGACCGCGGCCGTCAGCAGTTCGGGATTGAGATCGATGATGTTTGATCCCGCCATGGTCCTGTTTTCCAAAATTATTCGCCGCTCTGGCTGCAAGTGTCGATTTTCAACCGGTCTCTAGGCGCGCGTGGCCGGAGCGTCAACGCGTGGGGCGCTTTTTCCTTGCGGCCTCGGGCTCACCTTCCTACCTTCGGAACCCGTTCAAGGAGTAAAGAATGCCGTCGCCCACCCCCCACGAAGCCCTGATCTATCTTATGGTCATCACTTCGGCCTCCGACCGGGACATGACCGACGTCGAACTGGCCAGGATCGGCGATGTCGTCCGCTCGTGGCCGGTGTTCGAGGATTTCAGGCAGGATCGGCTGGTTGCCGTGGCCCAAGCCTGCCAGAAGATGCTGCAAGAGAAGGATGGGCTGGAAGGTGTCCTGACCCAGGTTGCGGAGGCGCTGCCGGAGCGGTTGCGCGACACTGCCTACGCAGCCGCCTTCGAGGTCGCCGCCGTCGATCTGGAGATGCGGCTGGAAGAGGTGCGCGTGCTGCAGCTGATCCGTCGTCAGCTCGATCTCGACACGTTGACCGTCGCTGCGATCGGCCGTGCGGCGAAGGCAAGGCTTCGCACGCTCACTTGACATCTGTCTGAACCAGGACTGTTGGGGTTCAAGTCACCTGAACATCGGCTGTGCTTAGAAGAAACTGACCGGATCGGATCAGAAGAAACTGACCGGGAAATAGCGCAGGTAGAATTCGGCGAAGGTGCCTTTCATCGAAATCTCCTGCAACGCGTAATCGAGCGCCGCGGCCAGCGCCGGATTGTCCGCTCGCGTGGCAATGGCCATGCCGGTGCCCAGATATTCGGGCGCCAGGTAGGGGCCGCCGGCAAAGCGGCAGCAGCCGGCGGCATCGGAGCCGCCCAGCCAGAAGGCGAATCGCATGCCATCGCCGAAGGCAGCGTCGATCTTGCCGGCCTTGAGGTCGCCGTAGAGGGCTTCCGGTCTGTCGAAGGGGACGACCTGGACCGTGCCGAAATAGTCACGCAGCATGCGTTCATGCGCCGAGCCTGATATCACGCCGACGCGCTTGCCGTGCAACTTGTCGAAGATCGGTTCCGCCAGCGCCTTGTTCTTCGGCATAATGAAGCGCGCCGGGAATTGCAGGTAGGCGCGCGAGAAGGCGTATGTCTGTCGTGACTGCGGCGTTGCGGCAATGCCGGCGATGATCGCCTCGCCCTCGCCTTTCTCGAGCGCGCCTTGAAGCTCCGCCCAGGGCAAGGCCTGGATCTGGCACCTGTCGACGATATCGAGTTCCGCGCAGATGGCCCGCGCCAGGTCGATGTGGAAACCGGACAGCTTTCCCGAACCATCGAGGAAATTGAAGGGCGGAAAATCCGTGGTCGTCAGGAACCGCAGCCGCGGCAGTGCCGAAAGGTCTGGCTTGGGCAGCCGCTCCTTGGCGTCCCAGAGCACCGGTACCTGCGGCTCCGCCGCGCGCGCTCCGGGAACCAAAACCAGTGCCGCAATGAGCGCCGCTGCCAGGACCTGGAACCTCCATTGGAACGCCACGATAGAACTCCCCGCACCGTGCTCGTGCCGGTTTTGGTATGAAAATGGTACAGGCACAATGCTTTTTGATTTCAACGCTTCGATTTCGGGATATGATTTGGTGGGTTTGCAAACAGCGGTGGCTGCTCTGGCGGGGGTACCAGGGTCGAGAACCACAACCGGAAGGGGGCGCTTTGCAATTCCTGGTCGGTGGCGAAGCGCCGGCATGGCGTGGACCATGGGCTTCAATGCATAAGGCAACATGGGGTTGATGTTGCGATGAGTCAGTTCGATCGGACGCTGGAATACATAGACCAGCTGCAGCACGCCGCAACGGCGGCCGCGGTATGCGAGAAATTGTTAGGCGTAACATCGGAGTTCGGCCTGACCGCGCTGATGGCCGGAACCGTTCCGCGGCCGGGCACGCCGACGGGGCAGCAAAAGCAGCATGTGCTGCTTTGCGACTGGCCGGTCGAATGGCTCGAGCGCTATGTGACGCGCAACTATGTCGATCACGATCCCGTCGTCAGTCACATGAAACAGCTGCAGTCGCCGTTCCAGTGGCGGGAAGCCGCCCAGGGCGTTCGCATCGATAAGAGCAGTGGCGAAGTAATGGGCGACGCCGGCGCCTTCAAGCTGCGCGACGGGCTGGCCTTCCCGCTGATCACGCTCGATGGCGAAATCGTCATGGTGTCGCTGGGTGGCGAGGCCGTGGAACTGTCGGCGGCCGAATTCGGCCTGGTCTCGCTGGTCTCGACCTATGCCATTGGCCGCGCCATGCAGCTTCACACCATGGCGGCCACGACCATCGATCACATCGAACTGACGCCGCGCGAACGCGAGTGCCTGCAATGGGCCGCGGTCGGCAAGTCCGAATGGGAGATTTCGCAAATCCTCGGCATCTCCGAACACACGTCGGAGAAACATCTTCTTAACGCCAAAAGCAAACTCGGTGCCGTCAACCGGGTGCAGGCAGTCGCCGAGGCGATAAGGCGCGGATACATTAGCTAGGTCGGCCGTGCAGGCCTAGAACTTCTTGCCTACGTGATCACGCAATTTTCGCATCGAAGCACGGCCGTATCTTCCCCTGAAACACAGGAGACTACGGAATGCTTTTTTGTCTTTCGACCAAGGAATTGATGGAACGCCCCGACCTCTGGGAGGCCGTCCATCGGCTGCGCTACCGGATATTCGTCGAGGAAATGGGATGGGAGGACCTGCGGCGCCCCGACGGTTTTGAGGTCGACCAGTTCGATCATGACGAGGCGGTGCATCAGATCGTCATCAGGGGCGATGAAGTCGCGGGCTATCAGAGGATGTTGCCGACCACACGGCCGCATCTGCTGACCGAGGTGTTGACCGATCTCTCCGAAGGAACGCCGCCGGCGGGCCCCAACATCTGGGAGTTGACCCGCTATGCGGTGGCTCCGGGTTTTCGCGATGGCCGGCGCGGCGTCTCGACGGTCGGCACGGAATTGATAGCCGGTTTCGTCGAGTGGGGTCTCAAGCGCGGCATCGACAAGGTCATCATCGAGTTCGAGCCGATGTGGGTGCTGCGCGCATTGCAACTGCACTTCCTGGCGACGCCGCTGGGCTATCAGCGCACCTATGGCAACCAGCAGGTCGTGGCGACGCTGCTCACCTTCAACGAGCACACGCTGGACGTGGTGCGTTCGCGCCGCAATCACCATGCACCCGTCCTGGCCAGGGGATATCCCGACATGCTCGGCCAAAGGAGGGCGTCATGAACGCGCACCCACAACCCGAACTGCGCAACCATGCGCTGATCGTCACCGTGTCGTCGAATGACGGCCGGCCGGTGCTCGACAGGAGGGCCTATGAGAGCCTTGCCAGGACGTTTCAGGAAGCCGCCGAGAACGACGAGGTGCGGGTCGTCGTGCTGCGCGGCCTGGCGGGCTGCTTCTGTCTTGGCGGCGACTTTTCCGAATTCCTGGACGCCACCAAGCATCAGAAGCTGATCGCCGCCGTCACCGACATGTTCCGCATGCTGGCAACGTTTCCAAAGCCCATCCTGGCCTGTGTCGACGGCGATGCCGTCGGCGTCGGCTGCACCATCCTGTTCCATTGCGACATGGTGATCGCGTCAGAAAAAAGCACGTTCCGGGTGCCGTTCGTCGATTTCGGCCTGGTGCCCGACGCGGCGACCAGCATCCTGGCGCCGCAGAAGCTCGGCTATGCCGGTGCCTTCCGCTTCTTCTGCCTCGGCGACACGCTTCGTGCCGAAGATGCCAGGGCGCTCGGCCTAGTCGCCGAGATCGTCCCGGAAGGCAGCGTCGAGGAGGCGACGCTCGGCCGGGCCAGGCAGCTCGCCAAGAAGCCGGTTGCGGCGTTGTTGCAGACGCGCGGCCTGCTCAAGGGCAACACCACCGCGCTTTGCGAGCGCATCGATGAGGAGATATCGCTGTTCCAGCAGGCGCTGCAGGACGACGCCACGCTGCGACGGTTGCAGCGGATCGCACGCCTGGCGGCCTAATGCATGTCGCCCGGAAGTGTCCTCGGTTCCGGGATAACGACATGCAAAACATCAGAAGCTTACAGCAGGCCGGGCGAATCCCATTCGCCGCGACATGCTGTAGAGCCGGATCAAGGGCCCTCATCAATTGCGCCGCGCCGCCTTTGGCTGCGCGGCGCCAAAAAAAGCGTCAGTCCTGCTTACCCAGGAATGACGGCCCTTCGCCGATGATCTTCCTGTCTTCCTTGCCGATGATATCGAGATCGCGTCCCTCATAGGGCAGCGACAGGAGGATGCGACGCATCACTGCCAGCCGCGCGCGGCGCTTGTCGTTGGCCCGCACGATGATCCATGGCGCGAACTCCTTGTGGGTGCGCTCGAACATACTGTCGCGCGCCTTGGTGTAGTCGTCCCACTTGGTGATGCCGGCAATGTCGATCGGCGAGAACTTCCAGCTCTTGAGGGGGCTGTAGCGGCGATCGTGAAAGCGCTCGAGCTGCGTCTCCTGGCCGATGTTCAGCCAGAATTTGAAAAAATGGATGCCGTCATTGACGATCATTCGTTCGAAATGCGGCGTCTCGTCGAGAAACTTCTGGTGCTGTTCTGGGGTGCAAAAACCCATCACCGGCTCGACGCCGGCGCGGTTGTACCATGAGCGGTCGAAGGTGACGAATTCGCCCGACGTCGGGAAATGGTCGGCATAGCGCTGATAATACCATTGCCCCAGCTCCGTCGGGGTTGGCTTGGTCAGCGCGACGTTGCGCGCCGTGCGCGGGTTGAGGTACTGGCGCAGCACGAAGATCGTGCCGCCCTTGCCGGCGGCGTCACGCCCCTCAAACAGCGCCATCGCCCGCTTGCCGGTCGCCTGCAGCCATGCTTGCGCTTTGACCAGCTCGATCTGCAACTGCTCGAGCGTATCGTCGTACTCCTCGGCTTTCATCTTCTTGTCGTAGGGATACCCGCCCGCGGTCAGCTTGTTCTCCTCGACCCAGTCCGGAAGCTCGGGATTCTCGATATCGAACTCCCGTTCCTTGCCGCCGATCCGGATTTTCAGCGGACCTGAAGTTGGCGAGGCGGAATTTTCCTTGGCCTTATTCATGCAGACGAACCCTTTTAAGTGTCTGGACTCATGCTATTGGGAGCCACTACAGCGCCGCGCGTCCATTTGGGCGCGCAAAGGACGCTGTAGCACTTTTGATTTGCGGTCCAGCGGAAGTTTTCGCCGCCGTGTGACCGGTGGAGGCTGGGCGCGCGAATGACTGACCTGGGCGCAGAGCAGAAAGGCATGGGGCAAGCGATCGCCGCCCGGCTGTGGACCAGCCGCTGGCTGCTCGCGGCCGGTGTCGTGGCGGTCCTGATCGCCTATGGCTTCGCGGGTATTTCCGCCTACGTGCTGGTACCGGCGCTGCTCCTGCTGCTGGCGGCGGCACTATTGCCGGTTACAGCTGCGCGCCATTCCGCCGAGAGCGCCGGGGCAATCGAAGCGATGGGCTTGCAGCGCCTGTCCGGCGAATATCTCGCGGCCGCCGTCGCCGATCCGCTCATCATCTTCGACCAGGCCGCCACCATCGTCCACGCCAACGCCGCCGCTTTTGCCGCCTTTGGAGGCATCGCGCCCGGCATATCGCTGCCGCTGAAATTCCGGGCGCCGGAAATGCAGGCGCTGCTGGACAGTGTTCTGTCGGGCACCGTCGCCTCGGATGTTGTCGACTATACCGAGAAACTTCCCGTCGAACGGGCCTACCGGGTCAGCGCGTCCTCGGTCGGGCATGGCACCGACCTCTATGTGCTGGTCTTCAAGGACCAGAGCGAGGCACGGCGCATAGACCGCATGCGCGCCGACTTCATCGCCAATGCCAGTCACGAGTTGCGCACCCCGCTGGCCTCGATCGCTGGCTTCATCGAAACGCTGCGCGGACCGGCCCGCAACGATCCGGCGGCGCGCGAGCAGTTCCTCCAGATCATGCAGAACCAGACCGGCCGCATGGCGCGACTGATCGATGATCTCCTGTCGCTGTCGCGGCTGGAGATGAAGCCCTATCTGAAGCCGGGAACCGAAGTCGATCTGCGCCAGACCGTCGACAGCGTCATCGATTCGCTCGGACCGCTTGCCCGAGAAAACAATGTCGCCATCGAACGCGATTTCGCCGAGGGGTCGCTCGATGTGCCGGGTGATCGCGACGAGTTGTTCCAGGTCTTCGAGAACCTTTTGGAAAATGCCTGCAAATACGGCCGGTCGGGCGGCCGCGTCGTGGTGTCGATCGCGCGTGGCGATGATGGTTCCGAACCAGGCATCGACGTGACGATCAGGGATTTTGGCCCCGGCATTCCCGAGGAGCATATCCCGCGCATCACCGAGCGCTTCTATCGCATCGATGTCGAGACCAGCCGGACCCAGAAAGGCACGGGACTTGGCTTGTCGATCGTCAAGCACATCCTGACGCGTCACAATGCCAGGCTGACGATCAAGTCCGAGGTCGGCAAGGGCGCCGCCTTCTCGGTCCATTTGCCGGCGCACTGATACTGCCCTAGTTTCCCACTGGACCGTTTCTTTTTTCTGTCATCCGGTTAGCGTATCAGCGGGGATTCGAGGAAACGACTCAAGATCAAGACACCCCGTGGGAAGGCATTTCGTCCATGCAGTCCGTTCACACAATGAGCGCCTTTGACGAGGAACTGAAATATCTCGCCAAGCGCATCGCAGCGATGGGCGGCCATGCCGAGCGCATGGTCGAGCAGGCGGTCGCCGCCTTGGTCAATGCCGATCCGGGATTGGCCCAGAAGGTCATTCGCGACGACATCGTGCTGGATGAGGGGCAGCGTGAGATCGACGACAAGGCGATCATCATCATCGCCAAGCGCCAGCCGATGGCGACGGACCTGCGCGAGATCGTCGGCGCCATCCGCATCTCGGCCGACCTCGAGCGGGTCGGCGACCTCGGAAAGAACGTTGCCAAACGGGTGGTCGCCGTCACCGACGGCCGTCAGCCGACCAGCCTTTTCCGCGGCCTGGAGGCGTTGGCCAACCTGGCGCTGACCCAGCTGAAGGAAGTCCTCGACGTCTATGCGTCGCGTTCGGTCGACAAGATCGGCTTCGTGCGCGACCGTGACAACCAGATCGATGCCATGTACACGTCGCTGTTTCGCGAATTGCTGACCTACATGATGGAAGACCCGCGCAACATCACGCCCTGTACGCATCTGCTGTTCTGCGCCAAGAACATCGAGCGTATCGGCGATCACGCCACCAACATCGCCGAGACCATCTACTACATCGTCACCGGCGACCAGATGCCGGCCGAGCGGCCGAAGAGCGACAAGACGGACAAGATCGGCCTCCCCGCGGCGCTGCCGGTGAAGTGAACGCACCTCCTCTCGAACGCTTGATCATATTGCGCTAAACTATCCCGAGATAAGCTTGCCGGTTCCCTAGGGAAGGCAACGCTTTCGGGAGGCCGCGATGGAATATGTCCGGGAATTCAAGCCCTCGCCGCTGACATCGGGCATCATCGCCTGTGGTGTCTACACCGCCGGGCACCGTATCGCCGATATTTCCATCGAGGAAGCCGGCGATTGGGCCAAGAAATCGGGACATGTCGTCTGGATCGGGCTGCTTGAACCCGACCGCGAACTTCTGTTGCGCGTCAAGGCGCAGTTTCATCTGCATGAGCTGGCGATCGAAGATGCCGAGCACCCGCACCAGCGGCCAAAGGTCGAGCAATATGGCGATGCATTGTTCATCGTCGCTCGCACGGCGCAATTGATCGAAGGGCGCGTCACCTTCGGCGAGACACATCTGTTTGTCGGCTCAGGCTACATCGTCAGCGTCAGGCACGGTCCTTCCACATCTTATGCCGCCGTACGCCAGCACTGGGAAAGCTGCCCGCATTCGCTGGCCAAGGGCGAGGATTTCGTCCTCTATGCCATTCTCGACTTCATCGTCGACAACTACATGCCCGTGCTCGAGCAGATCGAGGACGAGGTCGAGGCGATCGAGGACAAGGTCCTGCTGAAGCCGATGACCGGCCCCGACATCGAACGCCTCTACATGCTGCGCCGCGATCTCCTGCGTCTGCGCAACGCGGCATTGCCCCTGGTGGAAGTCTGCCGCCGGCTGACCAGCGCCGACCTGCCACAGATCCATTCGGCCATGCACCCGCTGTTCCGCGACGTGACGGATCACATCCGTACCGTCCAGGAGAAGATCGACAGCCTGCGCGAGGTGCTGGCCTTCGCCTTCGAGGCCAGTCTTCTGGTCGGTCAAAGCCAGGAAACGGCGATCTCCAAGAAACTCGCCTCCTGGGCGGCCATCCTGGCGGTGCCAACCGCATTCGCGGGCATCTACGGCATGAACTTTACCGACATGCCGGAGCTGAAGATGGAATATGGCTACCCGATGGTGCTGGCCATGATCGCGCTGATCTGCTGCTTCCTGTATTGGCGGTTCAGGAAGAATGGGTGGCTGTAAAAGAGCGAATAGCGAATAGGGAGTAGCGATTAGGGGAAAAACCGCATTGCCCCCTCGCGGAAGCTCAATCACTGTCTATTCGCTATTCGCTATTCGCTATTCGCTATTCGCTATTCGCTATTCGCTATTCGCTATTCGCTCAGCGATTCCGCCGCCGCTCCGCCGCTGGCTGGAACGCCACGCGGGCATGGTATTTGCAGTAGGGACCGGTTTCAGCGGCTTCGTTGCCGCAGAAATTGAAGTCCTCCGAAAGCGGATCGCCGTTCGGCCATTTGCAGGTGCGCTCTGTCAGTTCGACGAGCTGCAGATGCCGTGAGATCGGCACCACGACGTTCTCGACCGGGCGGATGTAGTGCCGCGCCACGGGTTCGGCATCGAATTGCGTCTGAAGGGCCGTCGCGCCGATCGAAGTCGTGACATGGCGTGCCGTGCTCGCGGCGCGCGCCACCGACTTCTGGACGGTCGATCCCTGCGTCGCCTTCTTCTGGCGTGCCGGCGACGCCGTCGCGCGACCGCGGCCCGACAGTTTCAGCCGGTGCACCTTGCCGATGACCGCGTTGCGGCTGACCCCTCCAAGCTGCGCAGCAATCTGGCTTGCGCTCAGACCCTCCGACCACAGTTTTCTCAAGAGTTCTACCCGCTCGTCAGTCCAGTTCATGACCGCGCTCCTCATAAGCGTGCGGCAATCAGAATCCATTCCCGACCCAGCACAACTGCTGGGGCAGACACCACATATATCTGGTGATTAGGTCCGCCGCACGAAATCTAGTTATTTCTCGACTACAACTACTCTATGCGCTGACTCGGTGACAAGAGTCCCAAGTGCAACACGAATCGGTTTTTTCGGTTTTCCCCAACTTGCCCGGTCGCTCATGAGCCGGCGTTGCGTCAGGGGGCTTGCCGCGCGCCACTACGCGACGTTTTCGTTGACTTCATGGCCGAAAAACACGATAAGCCGCAGAAGGCCGCCGCTTTGGCGGCTTTTTTGATTTTCCGGTACCGGAGACGCATATAATGAGCGGTTCGGCGCTTTACGAGACCTTTGCTCGCGCACCCCTGGCCTTCGACCATGGGGAAGGCACCTGGCTGGTTACCGACAAGGGCGAGCGATATCTCGATTTCGCCGGCGGTATCGCGGTCAATTCGCTTGGCCACGGCCATCCGCATCTGGTCGCGGCCCTCACCGAACAGGCGGCGAAACTCTGGCACGTCTCCAATCTCTATGAAATCCCGGGGCAGAGCAGGCTTGGCGAGCGGCTGGCTGATGCCACCTTCGCCGACAAGGTGTTCTTCACCAATTCCGGCGCCGAGGCGCTGGAATGCGCGATCAAGACGGCGCGGCGCTACCATTTCGTCAAGGGCCATCCCGAGCGCTTCCGCGTCATCACCTTCGAAGGCGCCTTCCATGGCCGCACGCTGGCGACCATCGCGGCTGGCGGCCAGTACAAATACCTCGAAGGCTTCGGACCCAAGGTCGAAGGCTTCGACCAGGTCGGTTTCGACGACATCGACGCCGCTGAAAAGGCGATCACGCCGGAGACCGCCGCGATCCTGATCGAGCCGGTGCAAGGCGAGGGCGGTATCCGTCCGGTGCCGACACAGTCGCTGAAGCGGCTGCGGCAGCTCTGCGAACAGCACGGCCTGTTGTTGATCTATGACGAGGTCCAGTGCGGCATCGGCCGTACCGGCAAGCTGTTCGCGCATGAGTGGTCGGGTGTGACGCCCGACATCATGGCCATCGCCAAGGGCATTGGCGGCGGTTTCCCGATGGGCGCCTGCCTTGCCACCGACGAGGCCGCCGTCGGCATGACCGCCGGCGTGCACGGCACCACATTCGGCGGCAATCCGCTGGCAATGGCGGTCGGCAACGCCGTGCTCGACGTGGTGCTGGAAGATGGCTTTCTCGAGGATGTCCAGCGCAAGGCGCTGCTGATGAAGCAGGGGCTTGCGTCAATAGCTGACGAATTCCCCGAAATAGTCGAGGATATCAGGGGCACCGGGCTGATGCTCGGCCTCAAATGCGCGATGCCCAACGGCAAGGTGAACATGGCGCTGCGCGACCAGCATTTGCTGGCCGTTCCGGCCGGCGACAACGTCATCCGACTGCTGCCACCGCTCACCGTCATCGATGCCGAGATTCACGAAGCGCTCAACCGCATCCGCGCTGGCGCCAAGGGCCTGTCGGAGGCCATGGCCTCCGCCGCCGCGAAGTAATCCGGAACCATTCCTGATGTCAGTCCGCCATTTCACTGATCTTTCCACCGTTTCCGAAGGCGATTTGCGCTTCATGCTGGATGACGCGGTGACGCGAAAGGCGCGTCTCAAGGCCGGTGAACGGACCAAGCCGCTCGAAGGCAAGGTGCTCGCGATGATCTTCGACAAACCATCGACGCGCACGCGCGTTTCTTTCGACGTCGGCATGCGCCAGCTTGGCGGCGAGACCATCATGTTGACCGGCACCGAGATGCAGCTAGGCCGCTCCGAGACCATCGCCGATACCGCCAAGGTGCTGTCGCGCTACGTCGATGCGATCATGATCCGCACCACCTCGCATGAGCGGCTGCTGGAGCTGACCGAGAACGCCACCGTTCCGGTGATCAACGGCCTGACCGACGACACCCATCCCTGCCAGCTGATGGCCGACATCATGACTTTCGAGGAGCATCGCGGGCCGGTGGCTGGCAAGACGATCGCCTGGACCGGCGACGGCAACAATGTGCTGCACTCGCTGCTCGAGGCCTCGGCACGGTTCCGCTTCAATCTCAACGTCGCCGTGCCCGAAGGCAGCGAACCGGCGCAGAAGCATATCGACTGGTCCAAGGCGCATGGCGGCAAGCTGCATTTCACCCGCTCGCCCGAGGAAGCCGTCGACCAGGCCGACTGCATCGTCACCGACTGCTGGGTGTCGATGGGCCAGGAACACCGTGCTCGCGGCCACAATGTCTTCTCGCCCTATCAGGTCAACGCAGCGCTGATGGCCAGGGCAAAGCCCGATGCCCTGTTCATGCATTGCCTGCCGGCCCACCGCGGCGAGGAGGTGACCGACGAGGTCATCGACGGGCCGCATTCGGTGGTGTTCGACGAGGCCGAGAACCGGCTCCACGCCCAGAAGGCCGTGCTCGCCTGGTGCCTCGGTGCTTGAAGTCTCTTGGTGCTTGAAGTGTCTTGGGCGCCCGAAATGCCTGGGCGCCTGAAATGCCCAGGCGCTTGATCTGCGGAGGCGCGATGCTTATCTGCGCCGCATCACGCAAATCAAGCGCGTTTGGACGCATGTGCCCACCAGGGCCCCATGGCCGCGCCCTGGAGCTTTGTCATGTTGGAAAGCCATCAAGTGACTGAACATCACCCCAAACTCGGCGAGTTCGGCTACGCCGGCGACGATCACGTCGTTCCCTTCGAAGTCGGTCCGCTCGACGTGCGTGGCCGCACGGTCCAGCTCGGGCCGATGCTCGACGCCATCCTTGGCCGCCACGACTATCCCGAGCCGGTCGCCCGCCTGCTGGCGGAAGCCTGTGTGCTGACGGTGCTGCTCGGCACCTCGCTCAAGTTCGAAGGCAAGTTCATCCTGCAGACCCGTACCGATGGGCCTGTCGACATGCTGGTCGCGGACTTTTCCACCCCCTCGGCGCTGCGCGCCTATGCGCGTTTCGACGCCGACCGGCTGGAGGCACTGATCGCGGCCGGCGAGACCTCGCAGCAAACGCTGCTTGGCAGCGGCGTGCTGGCACTGACCATCGACCAGGGCGCCCATACGCAGCGCTATCAGGGTATCGTCCAGCTCGACGGCGAGACGCTGGAAGAGGCGGCGCGCACCTATTTCCGCCAGTCGGAACAGATCCCGACCGACCTAAGGCTCTCGGTCGCCAAGCTGCTGACGCCCGGTGTCGGCGGTGCGCGCGAGCAGTGGCGCGCCGGCGGCATCCTGGCGCAGTTCCTGCCGCAATCGCCCGAGCGCATGCGCATTCCGGACCTGCCGGGTGGGGATGGCGATCCGCGCGAGGAGATCCATGATCCGACAGACAATTCCTGGCAGGAGTTGCTGGCCTTGCTCGGCACCATCGAGCCGACCGAATTGATCGACCCGACCATCGGCGCCGAGCGGCTGCTCTATCGCTTGTTCCACGAGCATGGCGTGCGCGTCTTCGGCGGCGTTCCCGTCGCCGATCAGTGCTCATGCTCCCGGGACAAGATCCGCGGCATCCTCGAAGGCTTCTCCGCGCAGGAGATCAAGGACAGCACCGAGGATGGCGGCATCCACGTCGCCTGCGAGTTCTGCTCGACGCGGTACGACTTCGATCCGGCGGAATTTGCGGCTCAGTGAGCTATCTTTCCTTCTCCCCGTTCACGGCAGGGGAATCGCATATGGCGTTTTGGGAGTTGAAATTGGTCTGAGAAGAGATTCTTTGGGAAGGCAGTCCAGCGA
>NZ_VFUR01000019.1:0-102998 GCF_006441095.1 Mesorhizobium sp. B2-5-4
CGCTTCACCGCCATCGCAAATCCCTCCGAGCAATAATCGAAGTGAATCACAATGCCAGAATTGCGCAACAGGCCCACTTGGGGGGAGACCGGATATCACGCCGGCTTTCGCCAAATTCCAACGTTGCAGGACACGGCGGGGCGCCAAAGCTGCCGATCTCCCTGCTCGTGGGGGAGATATCCGGCAGGGCAGAGGCGGCGCCGGCCCGCCAGCTTCTAAATACGCGCCCCTCAATGCTTGAGCCTATCCCGCATCGCGTACCACAGCATTCCCAGCACATAGAGCGGCCCGCGCAAGGCCGTCCCACCTGGGAACGGCATTGGCGTCAGCGTCGAGAACAGGTCGAGCCGCGACGCATCGCCGGTGATCGCTTCGGCGAGCAGCTTGCCCGACAGCGTCGACAGGATGACGCCCTTGCCGGAATAGCCATGCGCGAAATAGACCTCGCCATAGTGCCCGACATGCGGCAGCCGCGACGTCGTCACCGACACCAGCCCGCCCCAGGCGTGGTCGATGCGGCATCCCTTCAACTGCGGGAAGGTGCTTTCCATGTGCGGCCGCACGAAGCCGGCAATGTCGGCCGGCGGTGACGGTGTGTAGCGTTCGCCGCCGCCGAACAGCAGGCGTCCATCCGCCGACATGCGGTAATAGTTGACGACGAAGCGTGTGTCGGACACCGTGACATTGGCGGGGATGACGTTGCGAGCGCCCTCCAGCGGCTCAGTGGCGACGATGTAGTTGCCGACCGGCATGATGCGGCTGTTGACGCGCGGCTCCAGCCCGTTGAGCAGCGCATCGCCCGCCAGCACGACATGTCTGGTACGGACCGATCCCTTTGCCGTCGAAACCCGGATCGACGGCTCCCGCTCCAGCTTCACGGCCACCGAATTCTCGCGGATGGTGACGCCGGCCGCGACGGCCGCGCGGGCAAGGCCGAGCGTGTAGTTCAAGGGATGCATGTGGCCGCCGAGCGGCTCGTACATCGCGCCATGATAAGGCGTATCGACCTTGGCCCGCGCGTCCGCCGCCGAGAGAATCTCGACGTCGCGGAATTTCATCACGCTCTCGAGGCACCTGGCCTCTTCCTCCAAATCCCTGAGGTCGGAGCCGTTGACCGCACCGACCAGATGGCCGGTCAGCCTGAGATCACAATCGATGGCGTTGCGCTCGATGATGTCGAGCACCAGTCCGCGCGCCTCGAAGGCAAGGTCGAACAGCACCTTGGCGCGCTCAGGCCCATAGAGTTTGACCAAACCCTTGGCGCCCTTGCGCAGGCCGGGGATCATCTGGCCGCCATTGCGCCCCGACGCACCCCAACCGATCCTGCCGCCTTCGAGCAGCACGACCTTCAGGCCGCGCTCGGCGGCGTGAAGGGCGGCCGACAGCCCGGTGCAGCCGCCGCCGACGACGACCAGGTCGGCATCGACATCGCCGGCGAGCGCCGGATGGTCCCGCGCCGGATTGGCGGTGGCGACGTAGTAGGATTTGCCGATATCGAGACCGGAATTGAAACCCGTTGAAGATGCCATGATCACACCTTCAGCAACAGGTGGTCGCGTTCCCAGCTCGTCACCACGCTCTGGAACAGGTCGAGCTCGATACTCTTGACGCGCAGATAGGTCTGGAAGAAGTCCTCGCCGAGCAATTCCCGCACCGGGTCGCAGGCGGTGAAGCGGTCGAGCGCTTCCTCCATGGTCTTCGGCAGCGTGCTCCTGATCTTGTAGGCGTTGCCCGAGGCTTCGGCCGAGCGCGCCAGCTTCTGCTCGACGCCGAGATAGCCGGCAAGCAGCGAACCGGCGATCGCCAGATAGGGATTGCAATCGGCGCCCGGCAACCGGTTCTCGACTCGCCTTGCGGCGCGCCCTCCCGCTGGCACGCGCAGCCCGCAGGAGCGGTTGTCATGCGACCACTCGATGTTGGCCGGCGCGCTGTGGTTGGGCCGGATGCGGCGGAACGAGTTCACGTTGGGCGCGAACAGTGGCATGATTTCGGGAATATATTTCTGCAGGCCGCCGATGAAATGGCCGAACATCGTGGTGTCGGCATCGTCAGCGCTGGCGAAAAGCGCGTTGCCGGCCTCGTCGGCGACGGACATGTGCAGGTGCATCGAGCTGCCGGCCTGGGCCGCGATCGGCTTGGCCATGAAGGTCGCATGCATGCCGCATTGCTGCGCGGCCTGCCGCGTAAGCCGCTTGAACAAAAGCACCTGGTCGGCCAGCGGCAGTGCGTCGCCATGCAGCAGGTTGATTTCCAGCTGCGCCGTGCCCGATTCATGGATCAGGGTGTCGAGCGGCAGGCCGGCCGCCGCTGAATAGTCATAGATACGCCGGATCACCGGCTCGAACTCCTCGAGCGCCGCCATGTCATAGGGATGCTGCACGCCCTCGGCCCGGCCATTGGCGCCGAGCGGGGCGGTCAGCGGTCTGTCCGGATCGGGATTGCGCGCGGTGAGGTAGAATTCGAGCTCCGGCGCCACCACCGCGCGCCAGCCGCGCTGGCGGTAGAGATCGAGCACGGCGCGCAGCACATGGCGCGGCGAGGCCATCCACGGCCTGCCGTCCATGTGGAAAGCGTCGGCAAAGACATAGGCCTTGCCAGCGCCAGCGCCCGGGGCCAGGCACAGCGTCGAGACATCGGGCACCATGCGCATGTCGGGGTCCGAATAGGCAAAACCCTCGTCGATAGAGCCGGAATAGCGGCCATCGATGCTGACCAGGAAGGCGCTGCTCGGCAAATAGAGCGCGCGGTCTTCCAGCGCCTTGAGGAATTTGGCCGTCGGCAGCGCCTTGCCGCGCAGCACGCCATTCATGTCGGGCACCAGGCACTCGACCTCATTGATGCCGTGCTGCGTGAGCCAGGCCTTGGGGTCGTTGATTGCGGTATTCGTGTTCTTATCAAGCATTTCGTTCATGTCCGTATCAGGGAGAGTATGGCTTGCGCGGCCACGTCCGTTCCGGGTTTCAGCGCCATCTCGGCTGCATTGTTCCTGAGGCGGGCGCGCATGGCGTCATCGGCCCGCAGGCCGAGAATGGCTCTCTCCAATCCTCCTTCGGTCCAGCCGTCACGGCCGATATGGTCGCCGACGCCGGTCTCTCCGGCGCGTTGCGCATTGTCGTGTCCGTCCCAGCAATAGGGCATGATCAGCGACGGCACGCCGAAACGCAGCGCTTCGCAAAAGCTGTTGTTGCCGCCGTGGTGGATGAACAGGTCCGACTTCGCCACCACCGAGGGCTGCGGAAACCAAGCGTCGAGATAGACATTGTCGGGCACCGCGCGATGCTGGATGAAGGCTGGGCGCCCCGGGCCCGCAAGGCCTGTGCGATGCCGATGCAATTCAGCGCGGCGCCAGAGCCCGTCTTGGAAAACAGCGCCATGGTCGGGCTGGCTTTACGCGTCAATTCATCCTCTTCAATCCGGCCGGCTGATCGCGCCGAACAGTGCGGCCCCGTGCCTGGCCGCCTGCGGTCGCCGGCTGCGAGGCGCAGGTGGACGCGAAACAGATCGGCACCCATTTCATACTTCCGGTTTTCGAGATGGTCGAGTGTATTGAGGTGTTCGCGCAACGATTGCCTCGGCCGGAAGACGCCGTCAGTTGCGGCGGCCCGCCAAAGGACGCCAGCAGCAGATTGGCCGCCATTGTCGCTGACGGTCACGGCGGCCTCGCACAACCGCGCCACCGTCATCTCGCTGCCGGCGAATTCTGGTCGTCGGAGAGTTGGCGACGGCGGCGTCATGCGGAACCTTGATGCCGCGGTCGAGCTGCTCGATGCCGCCGTCGACACGATGCAGGACGAGCGCCGCCATAAGCGCCTTGAACGTGCTGCACATCGCCTTGTCGTTAAACGGGAACGGCTCCAGGAAAAACAATGCCGCCGGGCGAAGCCCAGCGGCATCTTCTTTGACTGGCTACCGCCTTTTCAGTGACGATCCGCTACGGCGTCGTTCCCGCTTGAAGCTTGGCCGCCGTCTGGTCGATCTTGCCGGCAAGGACGCCTTGGGCCCAGGCCGTGACCTCGGCGTCGACAGGCTTGTTGGCCATGTCCGTCAGCGCCGCGTCGAGCGATGCGTCATCGGTGCCGACCGCTGCCGCGGTTGCCGCGGCCGCGGCTTCGTCGGCAGCCGCATTATCGGCGGCGACCACAGCCTGCTGAGCTGTGACATCGGCCTGCAAGGCCGATATCTGCCCAGGTAGGGCCGCCTGCTGTTCGGGTGTCATGGCGTCGATCTCGGCCTGCGACAGCGACGTCAGTGCGCTCAGCTGCGAATTCAGCGCATCCAGCTGGGCCTGGGCAGCGGCAGCCGTGGTGGCAGCCGCCGCAGCCGCGGTCTGCGCATTCTTGGCTTTCGCCGATTGTGTCACGAATGCCTGAATGGCACCGAACTTCTTGCTCTTGGAGTTCATATAGGCGTTGATGTTGCGCTGCAGCGAGTTCAGCCGGCCGAGTTTGGCGTGGATGTTCTTCTGCTTCGACGAGACTTCTGTGTCGACCGTGGTGCTGGCCGTGATGTCCGTTTCCGTCTTGGCTGCCCGTCCCGGTGCCGACGACGACTTGCCGTGCGAAGCGCCGCTGTTGCCGCCACTATTCCCGTGGGTGCCGCTATTGCCGTTGCCCCCGGAATTGCCGTTGCCGCCGCCATTGCCTCCAGCATTGCCGCCGCCGTTGCCATGCCCATTGCCGGCGAGCGCCGGAGACGCCAGAAGCGCCAATGCAGCCAGCGCCGCGAACAGAGTTTTCCGGTTTGTCATGGTAATCTCCTCGGGAATCGCGTTCTCGCCCACCGCTGAACCATCTGCGTATGAGAAATCGCTAATTGTACCCGGTAAACTTTAAACAAATGCGGTCGCAATCCGAGAGCGGGCGCCAAGCCGGAAACGTAAGCCCCTGAAAAGCAAAGGAATTCGCTGCCTTGACTTGCGATGGCACTGAAGTCCCATGCCAGCCAGACCTTGGTCTTGTGCCGTCCGGCGCCACGCGAAACCGCAGGAAAAAGGGGGCTGAATAGGTAGGGCGATAGATAAAAGCAGAGGTCTCAGCCGATGCTTTCACCGCCGTCGATCACCAGCGCCTGGCCGGTCATGAAGGACGATCGGTCTGACACGAGAAACAGGATCGCTTCGGCGATCTCTTCGGCCACGGCCCAGCGCCCCATCGGGATTTTGGTGCGGACATAGGTTTCGATCGCCGCGCGTCCTCCCATCTGGGCGATGAATGGCTCGTTGAAGGGCGTGTCGACCCAGCCCGGGCAGAGCGCGTTGACGCGCACATTGTGCCGGGCATAGTCGAGCGACATCTGCCTGGTCATCGCCACCACGGCATGTTTCGACGTCGCATAGGCGATCATCTCGCGGTCGTAGAAGACGCCCGAATTCGAAGCCGTGTTGAGGATGACGCCGCCCCCTTGCGCGATCATCGACGGCATGACGATCCGGGCCGCGAGGAATTGCGCCCGCACATTGACCCGCCATGAGGCATCCATGCCGTCGGTCTCGACCTCGGTCAGCTTGCCGCCGACCTGGATGCCGGCATGATTGTGCAGGATGTCGATGCGCCCATGCTTTTCCAGCGTACGGGTTATGAGTTGCTCAACAGCCGCGTCCTCGCCGACATCGGTGGCGATAGCCTCGGCCCGGCCGCCCATTGCCCGAATGCCTGAGGCCGTTTGCTCGCCGTTGGCCGCATCCCTGTCGGCGATGACGACCATAGCGCCTTCCCTGCCCATGATCATGGCGCCAGCACGTCCGATGCCGGAGCCGGCGCCGGTCACCACGGCAATGCGGTCTTTGAGGATCATGGAGCGGCTTTCAGTTTGATGGCCTGCGCTGGCGCAGCTGCCATTGGGCAAGCACCACGAGCAGGACGGAAGCGACGAGCACGATGGTCGCGACGGCGTTGATCTCCGGCGTCACGCCGCGCCGGATGGAGGCGAAGACATAGATCGGCAGCGTCGTCTGCGCGCCGGCGACGAAGAAGGCGACGATGAAATCGTCGAAGGAGAAGGTGAAGGCGAGCAGAAAACCGGCGACCACCGCCGGCATGATCTGCGGCAGGACGATCGAGCGGAACGTCGTCAGCGGCGTGGCGTAGAGGTCGCTCGACGCTTCGACCAGATTGCGGTCGAGGCTGCCCAGCCGCGTGCCGACGATCATCGCCACCAGCGCCATCGAGAACAGGCCATGCGCGGCGATGATCGAGCCGTAGCCGAGCGACAGGCGCGGCGGTTGGTCGCCGGGCCAGACTGAGGCGAGGAACGGATTGACGACCGCGAACAGCTGGACAAGCGCGACCAGCGTCGAGATGCCGATGACGACGCCGGGAACAACGATCGCCGCGCCGAGCAATCCGTCGAAGACGGCGCGGGTTCTGACGCCGACACGCGCCAGGCCGAGGGCTGCCGCGGTGCCGAACACCGCCGCCAGAAGGGCGCTGGTGCTGGCAATGAACAGGCTGTTCTTCAGCGCCTCGACCAGGAACGGGTTGGACAGCGCCTTGCCATACCATTGCACGGAGAAGCCGGTGAGCTCGCTGGCATGGTGGCCGGCATTGAAGGAGAACAGCACGACCAGCACGATCGGCAAATAGAGGAAGGCGAAGACGGCAATGACGAAGGCGCGCATCAGATCAGGTCCACCCTGCGGGCGCCCGAGACCCGGGTCGAGATGCGGTTGGCGGCAATCAGCACCACCACCGAAACCAGCACCAGCGTGATCGCGATGGCCGACCCGAATGGCCAGTTGCGCGACTGCAGGAACAGATCGACCAGCGCATTGCCGATGAAGAAGACCTTGCCGCCGCCAAGCAACGTCGGGATCAAATATTCGCCAAGCAGCAGGATCATGACCAGCGAGAAGCCGGTCATCACGCCCGGCAGTGACAGCTTCAGGGTCACGCCCAGAAAGGTTGACAATGGCGTCGCGCCGAGATCGGCGGAGGCTTCCAGCAGCCTCCGGTCGAGCCGCTCGAGGCTGACATAGATCGGCAGGATCATCAGCGGCAGATAGCCGTAGACGATGCCGAGCAGGACGGCGCCCGGCGTGTTGATCAGCCTGACATCCTCAATGCCTGCAAAGGCGAGCAGCGCCGGTATGCCGCGTCCGCCCAGAATGTACATCCAGGCATAGGTCCGCATCAAAAGGCTCGTCCAGAATGGAATGACGACCAGCGCGAGCAGGATCAGCCGCCAGCGCTGCGGCGCCTGCAAGGCGAGGTAATAGGCGACCGGATAGGCAACGAGCAGGCAGGCAAGCGCGCCCACCGGCGCCAGCACCATCGTGTTCCAGAACGCGGTCGCCCGCGCCGGAAGATTGGCGTATTGCGCCAGCGTGAAGGCTGCCTGATAGCCGCCCTCGGGCGCCCGCTCGCCGACGCTGAACACGGCGATGGCGATGAACGGCAGCACCAGGAACACCATCAGCCATGCTGTCGCCGGCGCGAGCAGCAAGGCAGTCAGGAAATTATGCCGAAATCTGTTGCCGTGCATTTGAAAAACCGCCCCGGTACCGGCGGACATGGGCCCGCCGGTCGATTGTCTTTGTTCAGGCCAGTCTCAAGCCGATTTGAAGCGCGCCATCAGTTCGGCGCGGCCCGGATCGGTCAGCGTCGCCGCCGCGCCGAATTCGAGCGGCGTCAACAGGTCCGCCGCCGGATAGAGGATCGGATTGTCGAGCACCTCCTTGGGCAGCAGCTTGTTGACCCGCGCATCGGTCGAAGGCGCGCCATTGGCCAGGTGCTCCTTCACCGCGACCTGCGGGTTCATCAGATAGTTGAGCAGGGCATAGCCGGCAGGCTTGTTCGGCGCGTCTTTCGGGATGGCATAGAAATCGGTCCAGATCTCGCCGCCTTCCTTGCCAAGCACATAGGCGATCTCGGGAATGTCGCGATGCAGCTGCGCACCGTCATTGGTCCAGCACATCGTCATCCACGCGTCGCCCGCGCGCATGCCCGGCTGGTAGTCGGATGATACGGCGAACAGGTGCGGCTTGACCTTCAGCAGCAACTCCTCCGCCTTGGCGAGCTCGTCCTGTTTCAGCGAATTGAACGAATAGCCGTAATATTTCAGCGCATTGCCGATGGTCGTGAGCTGGTAGTCATGCACCATGGTGCGGCTGTCGCCCTCGGCCATGGCGGTATCCCAGAATTCCTTCCAGCTCGTCATCGGCTTGGTGAGCTTCTTGGTGTTCACCGCAAAGCCTGTCGTGCCCCAGTTCTTCGGCACGGCGTAAATAGTGCCATCGATGGTACCCTCGGAGGTGAAGCGCGGATCTTCCTGGGTGCCGTCGAAATTCGGCAGCTTCGCCATCTCCAGCGCCTCGATGATGCCGAGCTTCTTGTAGGTCGAGATGGTATAATTGGTCGGCACGAACAGGCTCCAGCCCGAGGCCCCGGCCTGCAGCTTGGCCAGCATCTCCTCGTTGGAGCCGAACACGTTGACCTCGACGGCGACGCCGGTGTCCTTCTTGAAGTTCTCGAAGGTCTGCGGGTCATGGTAGTTCGGCCAGGTGGCGATCGACATACGGTCGCCAAGGCTTTCGGCGGCGAAAGCCGGCGTCGGCATGATGCCGATCTCGCGCGCCATCACCGCCGTCGCGATGCCAAGGCCGGTGAGGCCGAGGAAGTCGCGGCGGCCGATTGAGCCACGCTTCAGGCGCATCAGTTGGTCGACGAAATTCTCGGGGCTTATCGGCAGTCCGTCACGATATGATTTCGACATGTTTGTTTACCCTCTGGTTGGTCCCGTTGTTCTTGGTTTCCGGAAACGCCAGCGGCGTTCCGGAGGCATAGCCGATGGCGACGGGTTCGCCCGGCTTGAAGAGATTGCCCTGGCCGATCAGGTGATCAGCCTTGGCGAGCAAAGTGCCGATGCCCTGGACCTCGATCGCGTATTCCGCCGTCGAGCCCAGGAAAATCCGGTTGCGAACAACGCCCTTGAGCGGACCGCTTGTCGGAGCGCCAAGGCTGAGTGATTCAGGACGCAGGCTGACCGAGACGGTCTCGCCTTGTTGCAGGGCAGTGCGCTTGCGCGCCGTAATGACGGTGCCGTCCGCCAGCGCCACGCTGACAAGATCACCCGCATGGCCGGCAACCTTGCCGGCAAGAAGATTGGTCTTGCCGACGAAATCGGCCACGAACAGGTCGGCCGGCTCGTCATAGATCTCGCTCGGCTGGCCGAGCTGGACGATGCGCCCGCCATTCATGACGCAGACGAAATCGCTCATCGACAGCGCTTCCTCCTGGTCGTGGGTGACCAGCACGAAGGTGATGCCGATCTCGCGCTGCAGGTTCTGCAGCTCGATCTGCATGTCGGTGCGCAGCTTCTTGTCGAGCGCCGCCAGCGGCTCATCGAGTAACAACACTGCCGGCTTGTTGACCAGCGCGCGCGCCAGCGCGACACGCTGCTGCTGGCCGCCGGACAGTTCGTGGATTTTGCGGCCGCCATAGCCGGCGAGCCGCACCATTTCGAGCGCTTCGCCGGACCGCCGGCCGATCTCGCGCGACGACAGCCGTGGCCTTGCCTGGCGCAGGCCATAGGAAACGTTGGCTTCCACGTCGAGATGGGGGAACAGCGCATATTGCTGGAACACCATATTGACCGGCCGCCGGTAGGGCGGCGTGCCGGCCATGTCCTGGCCGCGGATGAACACCTGGCCCTCGCTCGGCTGCTCGAAGCCACCGATCATGCGCAGGCAAGTCGTCTTGCCGCAGCCGGACGGTCCAAGCAGGGCAACGAAGGCGGACGGTGGCACGGCAAGGTCGATGCCGCTGACCGCGGTCACCGCGCCATAGCGCTTGGTGACGCCGCGAAATTCGATGTCGGGCACTGCGGTCAAGGCTGTGGGCTCCAGCGACAGGACGTGATTTCAAGACGCTACCAGAGCCAATGGCAGCTAGTATATACCTCGCAGGTGGTATATCTGATCTATTTTCTCATTTGAGGGGGTATGGATTGAGTGGATCCCGCAGCGACGAATACAGCCGGCTCGCCACCCTTGTCGCGGCGACGCGGGAGACGAGCGGCGACCTTTTCGGCCAAGCGATGGTCGACTGGCTGCGGCAGCATGTCGGCTTCGACCACTGCGTGATCTTCGGCTATCGCGGCGCCGCGCGCCCGTCGCTGCTGTTCGAGACGTTCACACCGGCCGAAAGCCACGTCTTCGTCGCGCTCTATCAGGAAGGACCCTACCTGCTCGACCCGTTCCATCACGCGGCGGTCGAGCGCAAGGAAGGGTTCTGGCGCATGCGGGAACTCGCGCCTGATCGTTTCTACGCCAGCGAATATTTCCGCTCCTACTACAGCCAGACCAGGCTGGCCGAGGAAGTCGGCTTCTTCGTGCCGCTGCCGGGCAAGGACGCGCTGGTGCTGTCGCTGATGCGGCTCAGCACTTCCGGCCCGTTCGGCACCGCCGATGCCAGGCTGCTGCGCGACATGGCGCCGACCGTGATCAGCTTCATCCGATTGCGCTGGCCTGCCCTTCCCGCCGACGAGCCGGCCGAGACGAAGCAGGACGAGGAAATAGTCGCGGTCAACGAGTTCGACCGCGCCCATATTTGGAAAAGCCTGTCGCTGACGGCGCGCGAAAAACACGTCGTCGACCTTGTGCTGCAGGGACACTCCACCGAGTCGATTGCCAGGGCCATGCGCATCGTGCCGGGAACGGTGAAGGTCCATCGCCGCAACATCTACCGCAAGCTCAAGATCAAGTCGCAGGCCGGCCTTTTCGCCCGCTTCGTCGAGATCATCGACGCGCGGATCCGATGATTCCCGCAGGCCGCTGACTACCCTCGGATCCCGGCTGTTGACCCGGCTTCCCAGGAGCCGGTCTCAGCCATCCGCTTCAGCAAAGGCGCTGGCTTGAAAACATCCTTGCCGGTCCGCTCGTGCCAATATTCGAGCCGCTCGACGATCCTGGCCCCGCCTTCCAGGCCGGCCCAGAACATCGGACCGCCCTTGCCGACGGGAAAGCCGTAGCCATTGACCCAGACGACGTCGATGTCGGAGGCGCGGGCAGCAATCCCTTCCTCCAGTATCTTCGCCCCCTCGTTGACCAGGGGATAGAGGGTGCGCTCGATGAGCTCGTCGGCGCTGATCGTGCGCGGCGCGATGCCCTTCTCGGCTGCCTTGTCACGGATCAGCGCCTCGACCTCGGGATCGGGTACCGGCGTGCGCGAACCGTTCTCGTAGAGATAGAAGCCACGGCCGGTCTTCTGACCGAAACGGCCCTGTTCGCACAGCGTGTCGGCGATGACGGCCGTTAGGCCGCGCGCCTTGCGGTTGCGCCAGCCGATGTCGAGGCCGGCCAGATCGCCCATCTGGAACGGCCCCATCGGCCAGCCGAAATCGGTGAATGCCTTGTCGATCTGGGTGGGAGCCGCGCCCTCCAGCAGCAGCGCTTCCAATTCCGAGCCACGCGCCGCCAGCATGCGGTTGCCGACGAAGCCGTGGCAGACGCCGACGACGACAGCCACCTTGCCGATCCGCCTCGCTAGGTCGACCACGGTCGCCAGCGCATCCGGCGCGGTCTTTTGCGCTCGCACGATCTCCAGCAGTTTCATGACGTTGGCCGGCGAGAAGAAATGCAGGCCGAGCACATCCTGCGGCCGCGATGTCGAGGCGGCGATCTCGTCGACGTCGAGATAGGAGGTGTTGGTGGCAAGGATAGCGCCAGGTTTCGCCACTGCGTCGAGCTTGCCGAAGATTTCTTTCTTGACTGCCATGTCCTCGAACGCCGCCTCGATAATCAGGTCGCAATCCGCGAGATCGGCATGGTCGATCGAGCCTTTGAACTGGCCGAGCCGCTGCCGCTTGGCGTCTTCGCTCAAGGAGCGGCGCGCGACCGAGACGGCATAGTTCTTCTCGATCGTCGCCAGCCCCCGCTGCAACGCTTCCTGGCTGGTTTCCAGCAAGGTGACGGGAAAGCCGCCATTGGCGAAAGCCATGGCGATGCCGCCGCCCATCGTGCCGGCGCCGATAACGCCGACGCGGGCGATCCTGCGCTTGACGACATTGCCGGGAAGCTTGGCCGCCTCGCGTTCTGCGAAGAACAGATGCCGCTGCGCGCGCGACTGGTCGCTGGCGACGAGCTTGACGAACAGCGCCCGCTCCGCCGCCAGCGCCTCGTCGAAGGGCAGCGTGACGGCATTGCGCACCGCCTGTGCACAGGCGATCGGCGCTTCCAGGCCACGCGCCTTCCTGGAAAGGTCCGCTGCCTCGGCATCGAAAGCGGCAAGGTCGGTTTCCTTGAGGGCGTCGTCGCGGTCGCGCACCGGCGTGAACGGACCACCCTTGCGAGCCATTTCGCGGGCGAAATTCACGGCGTGGGTGGTCAGATCGCCCGCGAAGACGGCATCCACCAGACCGGCGCCGTATGCCTCATCGGCACCGATCGGTGTACCGGAAACGATCATCTTCAATGCCTTGGCGGCGCCCACCAGACGCGGCAGCCGCACCGTCCCGCCGCCACCGGGCAGGATGCCGAGCTTCACCTCGGGCAGGCCGAGCTTTGCGCCTTGATCGGCAACGCGGAAATGGCAGCCGAGCGCCAGTTCCAGTCCCCCGCCGAGCGCGGTACCGTGGATGGCGGTGACCGTCGGCTTGGCAATGGCTTCCAGCACCGCCACGATGGCACGCAATTCCGGCTGCTGCATCGGCTTGCCGAATTCGGTGATGTCGGCACCGGCGACAAAGGTCCGGCCGGCGCAAGCAATGACGATTGCCGCGACCGATGCGTCATCGCGCAAAGCGACCAAAGCCTGCATCAGCGGTTCGCGGACGTGGAAACTCAACGCGTTTACCGGCGGATTGTCGATGGTGACGATGACGACGCCACCCTCGTTCGCGACGCTGACAGAACTGGACAAGTGGAGGCCTCCCAAGACCGACTGAGATCGGGGACCGGTTTACAAGGCCACGCCGCGAATGGGAACCGGCTGGTCCAATGGTTGGCGGACAGGCTGCGGTCGCGCCGTGGACGTTGCGGTCAGCGCACCGCCTTCTCGCCGCCCGCAGCCGTGATCACCCCTACGATGATCAGCCCGGTCAGCAAGAGGCGCACGCCGGCGCTGACGCCGAATGTGTTGAGCATGGTGAGCAGCAGCACTAGGAACAGCGCCGCCCCCCAGACGCCGGGCACATTGGCCTTGCCGCCGGCCACCGACGTGCCGCCGATAACGACCACGGCGATCGAAGCGAGCAGGTATTCATTGCCGATGTCGACATTGGCGCCGCGAAAATAGCCGGCGAGCAGCGCGCCGTCGATGCCGCCGAGCGCGCCCGACAGGGTATAGGTGAGAAAACGGATGCGCCCGACCTTGACGCCGGCGAGCCAGGCGGCACGGATGTTCTGGCCGATCGCCAGCACCGAGCGGCCGTAGATCATGCGCTGCAAGGCGATGGCCGCACCGATGGTGAACAGCACGGTGAGGATCGCCAGCACGGGAATGCCGAGCACCTGCCAGTTGGTGAAATCGGCGAAGCCGGGCGGCGGCTTGATCTGCAGCCCGCGCCCATAGCTGATGTCGACCGACTGGATGATGAAGCTCGCCGACAGCGTCGCGATGATCGGCGGGATGCGCAGCGCCCAGATCAAGAGATAGTTGATGACGCCGATCGCGGCACCACAGGCGAGCGCCGCCAGCAGTCCGACCACGATCATGGCATCGCTGCCGCCCATCACCTTCATGGCAACCGCGCTGGCGAGGCCGATATTGGCCGGCAGCGACAGGTCGACATTGCCGGGCCCGAGCGTGATGACGAACATCTGGCCGACGCCGACGATGACGGTGAACACGGCAAGCGACAATGCGGCCGTGACCATGCCGCCGCCGCCATAGCCGCCGGTGAAGGCGATCGTCGCCAGCCACACCAGCAGCGCGCCGACAAACGACCAGATCCAGGGTTTTGTGAGCAGCGTTTTAAGCGAAGCCATCGCTCACCTTTCCCTGCGGCTGATCAGCACGCGCGCCGCCAGCACGATGATCAGGATGGCGCCGTTGGCGGCCACCTGCCAGTCGGGCGGAATGTGCATGAAGGTGAGCAGCGGCGAGGCGGCCAGCGCCAGCGTCAGCGCGCCGATGACAGCACCGATCGGCGAGACCCGGCCGCCGACGAACTCGCCGCCGCCGAGGATGACGCCGGCGATGGCCAGCAGCGTGTAGCCATTGCCGATATTGGCATCCGCCGAGGTGGTGATGCCGATCAGCGCCATGCCCGACAGCACGCCGAAAAGACCGGCCAGCGCGAACAGCACGATCTTGGTCTTGAGCAGCGACCAGCCGGCGCGTCGCAGCGCCGCCGGATTGCCGCCGGACCCGCGCAGGATCACGCCGTAGGAGGTGCGCATCAAACCAAAATGCACGACCGCGGCGATCAGCAGCGCGGCGATGATCGGAAACGGAATGAAGGGCGGCTTGAAGGACATGATCGCCAGCAACCAGTCCGGCGCCTTGCCGCCGGGTTTGGGCAGGACGAGGATGGCTAGCCCCTGCCAGACGAAACTCATGCCGAGCGTCACCACGATCGAGGGCAGGTTGCGCATGTGGATCAGCGCGCCGAGCAGCGCATAAATGCCGATCGACCCGACGAGAATGAGGACGCCGATGAGCGGTGCGTCCTTCAGCCAGGTCGCGGTGACGCAGCCGACAAAGCCGACAAAGGTGCCGATCGAGAGGTCGAGCTCGTTGCCGGCGATGACGAACATCTGCGCGATCGTCGCCAGCGCGATCGGAATCGCCAGGTTCAGCATCAGGCTGAAGCCGAAATAGCTGATGGCGCGCGGGTTGAGCCAGGCGATTGCCGCCAACACCAGCGCCAGCGACAGCGCCGGCAGCAGGCCACGCAACAGCCGCGCCCGCGCCGTCGCATTGCGTGCCGCCGACCCCTTGAAGCCATTGTCCATTGGCGTCGCCGTCATTTCAGGCCGCATCGCCGAAGGAGGACTGGATGATCTTCTCCTCGGTCAGCTCGTCGCGCGTCAAATTGGCGACGATGCGGCCGTTCTTGAAGACATAGATGTGGTCGCAATTGTCGAGCTCTTCCGTTTCGGTCGTGTACCAGAGGAAGGTGCGGCCGCGACCCGCTTCTTCGCGCACGAGGTCGTAGACCTCCAGCTTCGTGCCGATGTCGACGCCGCGCATCGGATCGTCCATCAGCACGATTTCGGCATCGGAGCCCAGTGCGCGGGCAAACAGGGCCTTCTGCTGGTTGCCGCCCGACAGCGAGAAGATGTTGTTGTTCATGTCGGGCGTGCGGATGCCGATCTTCTTCTTCCAGGCATCGGCGAGCTCCGCCTCGCGCCGCGGCGAGATCAGCAACCCGTTGCGCAGACGCCCCAGCGAGCGGATGCCGATATTCCGCGCAATCGACCATTGCGGGAAAATACCGTCCGACTGGCGGTCGCCCGCCACCAGCGCCACCGGCGCCGTGACCTCGATGCCGGCCTTGGCGCGCGCGGCGGCATTAAAGATCCGCAGTAGCAAGTCGGTCTGTCCGTGCCCGGCCAGCCCGGCAAGGCCGATGATCTCACCCGCGCGGGCGACAAGGTCCTTACCGTCAGTCTGCCCGGCGGGCCGCGCCCGGACGCGCAGCGGACTGGCGCCTGGCTTGGCGGCAGCCGCCTGTGCGGCGATCTTCTCGCGCGCCTCGGCTCCGCCCATCACCGTCACCAGCCGATCGCGATCGAAGGCACCAGCCGCGTCCGACGCCACCACCTTGCCGTCGCGCATCACGACGATGCGGTCGGCGTTCCGCAACACTTCACCCAGCACGTGCGAGATCAGGATGCAGCTTTTGCCGCCGGCGACGAAGCGGCGCACGAAAGCCAGCAGCTGGCCGGCCGTGTGCGCGTCGAGCGACGAGGTCGGCTCGTCGAGGATGACCAGGTCGAGCCGGTCCTGTGTCACCGTGAAGGCGCGCGCCACCTCGACCATCTGGCGCCGGCCGATCGAGAGATCGCCGACAATGTCCCAGGCCGAGATGCCGTGGTCCGGGAAGATCTCATCGAGCTTGGCGGCGATCAGCTCGGCCGCCCTGCGCCGCCAGCCGAAGCCGGAGAGCGAAGCATGGTTGATGCGCGTGTTTTCGGCGACGCTGAGATTGGGACAGAGCGAGAGCTCCTGGAACACGCAGCGTATGCCGAGCTGCTGCGCTCGCGACACCGAGTAGTTCTCTTCGATACCGCCATGCACCCCGATCGTCCCGCTGTCGGGCGTCGAGGTGCCGGCCACCATGTGCATCAGCGTCGACTTGCCGGCGCCGTTATGGCCGACGAGGCCGACGCATTCGCCGGATCCGACATGGAAATCCACCCCGCCCAGCGCCCTGACGGCGCCGAAATGCTTTTCGGCACCGTCAAGTCTTACGATGTCAATATTGGCGGCGCCGAATTGCTTTTCGGCGCCGCTCAGTCTGATGACGTCCGTATTGCCTGCAGCCATGCTCAACGATATCCGTTCAGTGGTGCGCGCGGCAACGCGTGTGCGACTTTCACTTGATATTGGCTTTGATCGCCGCGATGGCATCTTCCTGCGTGTATTCGTGGGTGGCGACACCGCCCTCCTTGATCTTCGGCAGGGCCGCCTCGAAATCGTCCTGGGTGAAGGCGAGATACGGCACCAGCAGATCGTGCGGGATGTCCTTGCGGCCATCGAGCACCTGCTGCGCCACCCAGAAGGCGAGCGTCGACACGCCAGGCGCGATCGAGGCCGACCAGGTCTGGTAGCCGTCCTTGTCCTTCTGTTCCTTCCACCACTTCAATTCGTCCTGCCGGTTGCCCATGATGATGGTCGGGCGCGGCTTGTTTGCGGCGGCGAAGGCTTGCGCGGCGCCATAGCCGTCGCCGCCCTGGTCGACGATGCCGACGATGTCGGGCAGCGACGGCAGGATGGTCGCCACCGCCTTCTGCGCCGTGGTCTGGTCCCAGTCACCGGTGACCGAGCCGACTATCTTGAACTCGGGATGGGCGGCAACGCCCTCGAGGATACCGGCATGGATGGCGTCGTCGATCGAAGTGCCGGCCAGGCCTCGGATTTCAAGCAGATTGCCGCCCTTGGGCTGGAACTTGGCCATATGCTCGACTTCCTGCTTGCCCATGTCTTTGAAGTCGACGACGACGCGGTAGGCGCAAGGCTCGGTTACGGTGCCGTCGAAGGAAACGACGGTGATGCCAGCGTCGCAGGCCTGCTTGATGGCGCCGTTGAGCGCATCCGGCGAGGCGGCGTTGATGACGATGGCGTCATAGCCCTGCAGGATCAGGTTCTGCACCTGAGCGGCCTGGGTCGGCACCTCCTTGTCGGCGGTGGTGAAGACATCGGCCGCGCCGACAATCTTGTCGTCGACCGCCTTCTTGGTGACGATGCCGTAGCTGTCGAGCATCGCCTGCCGCCACGAATTGCCGGCGTAATTGTTGGAGAACGCGATCTTCTTGCCGCTGGTGTCGGCCAAAGCCGTACCTGCTGCGAGCACCGCTGCAAGCGTGCTGAGAACCAATAGCTTCTTCATGTGATACTCCTCCCGAGAGTTGCTGATCAGTTTGGTTATCGACGATTTCGCGGTTGCGATCCTGTTTTTTATCTATTGTCAGACAAAAGTGCAGAAGGCCGGCGGGCTGTCAACTGCAATCCGATGTACGCCGGCGATCAACTTGCGGTGCGCTGATTGAAATGGCTCCGGTTGATGGCTAGGCATACGGGCCAGGAGAGCGAACAAGCATGACGCCGACTGTGCCGCCGGGCGCACCGGGAATTCCCGCGCGCTGGACCTCTAGTGCCAAGAGCGGCGTCGGATCGGCGCTTTCGCCGTCCAGTCGCGTCTGGTTCACCATCAGCCACGGCATCCTGAACGAGGTGTACTATCCGCGCGTCGACAGCGCTTGCACGCGCGACCTCGGCCTGATCGTCACCCGCAGGGATGGATATTTCTCCGAGGAGAAGCGGGATGCCGCGCACGGCATCGAGCCGTTCGAAGACGGCGTGCCCGCCTACAGGCTGGCCAACACGGCCGATGACGGCGCCTACCGGATCGAGAAGCGCATTCTGGCCGATCCGGCGCGCCCGACCTTGCTGCAGGAAATCACCTTCAACCCGCTGAAGGGCTCCGTCGCCGACTACCGCGTCTACGCGCTTCTAGCGCCGCATCTGGTCAATGCCGGCATGGGCAACACCGCCTGGGTCGGCGAGTACCAGGGAAAGCCTGTCCTGTTTGCCTCGGGGCGCGGCACCTGCCTGGCGCTGGCCTCGTCGCTGTCCTGGCGGGATTGTTCGGCCGGCTATGTCGGCTTCTCCGACGGTTGGCAGCAATTGAACCATGCCGGCAAGCTCGATCCGGCTTGGCGGCGCGCCGAGGACGGCAATGTAGCGCTGACCGGCGAGATCGGTTTCACCGCCGTCAACACAAAAGCAGTGTTGGCGTTGGGTTTTGGCGCGACTCCAGACGAAGCGGCCGAAAACGCCTTCGCCAGCCTGAAACGGGGTTTTGAACCGACGGCGAAATCCTATGTCGAAAAATGGCGCAAATGGCAGGCGGGGCTGCTGCCACTGGACCGCGACCGCACGCCCGGGGCGCCGGGAGTAAACAGCTACCGCGTCTCCACCGCGATGCTGGCCACCCACCGGTCATCGGCCATGCCGGGCGCGGCGGTGGCCAGCCTGTCGATTCCGTGGGGGTTCGACAAAGGTGACGACGATCTCGGCGGCTATCACCTGGTCTGGCCGCGCGACCTGGTCGAAACGGCGGGCGGCTATCTCGCCGCCGGCGATGCCGCTTCGGCACTGCAGATCCTGGAATACCTCCGCTCCATCCAACAGCCGGACGGCCATTGGCCGCAGAACGCCTGGCTCGACGGCTCCGCCTATTGGCCCGGCATCCAGATGGACGAATGCGCCTTCCCCATGCTGCTGGCCGATGCCCTGCATCGCGCTGGCCACCTGCCGACTGCCAGGCTCAGGGCCTTCCTGCCGATGATTGAGCGCGCGGCGTCCTATGTCGTGCGCAATGGTCCCGTCACCGGCGAGGACCGCTGGGAAGAAGACGCCGGCTACAGCCCGTTCACGCTGGCCGTCGAGATTGCGGCACTGCTTGCCGGCGCCGACCTGCTCGATGCCTGCGGCAAGCCGGACGCGGCAAGCTATCTGCGCGAGACCGCCGACTGCTGGAACGACCAGGTCGAGCGCTGGACTTATGTCACCGGCACCGCCATCTGCAGGGCCGTGGGCGTCGGCGGCTACTACGTCCGCATCGCGCCGCCCGACAGCGCCGATGCCGGCTCGCCGAAGGATGGCTATGTCCCGATCAAGAACCGGCCGCCCGGCGACACGGAACGGCCGGTCGAAGAAATCGTCAGCCCGGACGCACTGGCCCTGGTGCGCTTTGGCCTGAGGGCCGCCGACGATCCGCGCATCGTCGGCACCGTCAAGGCCATCGACGCGCAGTTGCGCTGCGAGCTGCCGCAAGGACCGCTCTGGTACCGCTACAACAGCGACGGCTATGGTGAACACGAGGATGGCTCGCCCTTCGACGGCACCGGCCAGGGCCGGCCGTGGCCGCTGCTCGCCGGCGAACGCGCCCATTACGAGCTGGCGGCTGGGCACAAGGACAAGGCAGCCAGCCTGCTCGATGCGCTGGAACGGTCGGCCGGACCCGGCGGCCTGCTGCCCGAACAGGTCTGGGACGGCGCCGATATTCCTGAGCGCGAACTGTTGTATGGCAAGCCATCAGGCAGCGCCATGCCGCTGGTCTGGGCGCATTCCGAACATATCAAACTGTTGCGCTCGCTGCGCGACGGCGCCGTCTTCGACATGCCGCCGCAAGGCGTGAGGCGCTACATCGAGGACAACGCCGTTTCGCCATTCAGGACATGGCGCTTCAACAACAAGATCCGCGCGCTGCCGGCCGGCAAGACGCTGCGTATCGAATTGCTGGCAGCAGCCACTGTCCACTGGAGCACCGACAGTTGGGCAACCGCCCACGACAGCCAGACGGGGGAGAACGCTTTCGGCATCCACCTTGTCGATCTGCCCACGGCCAGCCTCCCCGGCGGAAGCACGCTGATCTTCACTTTTTTCTGGCCCGGAACCGGCGATTGGGAGAATGTCGACTTCTCCGTCATGTCAGGCGTTCAGGACAGCCAGTAGATCCTTCCTCGACAAACCCAGCAAATCTCTAGGAAACAGGACGAAACCATGCAGATCGGAATGATGGGACTGGGCCGGATGGGCGCCAACATGGTGCGGCGCTTGATGCGCGACGGCCACGAATGCGTCGTCTACGACATCAATCCGGCCAGCGTCGCGGCGCTGGTGAGCGACGGCGCGTCCGGAGCAGCCTCGATGGCGGAATTCGTCGGCAAGCTCGCCAAGCCGCGCTGCGTGTGGCTGATGCTGCCGGCGGCGATCACCGGCAAGATCATCGATCAGGTCGCGGCGCTGATGGAGCCTGGCGACATCGTCATCGACGGCGGAAATTCCTACTATCACGACGCTGTCGATCAGGCCGCGAAACTGGCCGCCAAGGGCATCCACCTTGTCGATGTCGGCACCAGCGGCGGTGTCTGGGGCCTGGAACGCGGCTACTGCCTGATGATCGGCGGCCCCGACGTGGCGGTGCAGCACCTCGATTCGGTCTTTGCCACGCTGGCGCCTGGCGCCGATGCCGGCGCGCCCACCCCGGACAAGACCGCCGGCACCGCGCCCTATGGCTACCTGCATTGCGGACCGAGCGGCGCCGGCCACTTCGTCAAGATGGTGCACAACGGCATCGAATATGGCGTCATGGCCGCCTATGCCGAAGGCATGAACATCCTGAAGTCGGCCAATGCCGGCAAGCGGCAGCGTATGGCGGACGCCGAGACCAGCCCGCTGGAAAACCCGCAATACTACCAGTTCGACGTCGACCTGCCGCAGGTGGCCGAGGTGTGGCGACATGGCAGCGTCATCGGCTCCTGGCTGCTCGATCTCACCGCCGGCGCGCTGAAGAGCGATCCGGGTCTGGCGCAATTCGGCGGCCGGGTCTCGGATTCCGGCGAGGGACGCTGGACGCTGAAGGCGGCGATCGACACCGGCGTCCCGGCGCCGGTGCTGTCCTCGGCCCTGTTCGATCGTTTCTCCTCGCAAGGCGAGTCCGAATTCGCCGACAAGCTGTTGTCCGCCATGCGTTATGCCTTCGGCGGTCACATCGAAAAGCCGAAGGACGGCAAGTGACGGCGGCAGGGGAGACGCAGGCATGAGCCAGGAACGGTCCGACACGCTGGTGCTCTTCGGAGCGACCGGCGACCTCGCCCACAAGAAGATATTTCCAGCGCTTTACCAGATGATCGCCAAGGGCACGCTTACCGAACCGGTGATCGGCGTCGCCTTCGATGCCTGGGATTTGAGGCAATTGCAGGACCGGGCTCGCGACGGCATCGTCAGCGCGCTCGGCGCCATCGATGAGAAGGTGTTCGCCAAGCTGGCGTCGCTGCTGCGCTATGTCAGCGGCGACTATCGCGATCCGGCCACGTTCGAGAAGCTGAAGACGGCACTCGGCAGCGCCCAGCGGCCGCTGCACTACATGGCGGTGCCGCCGTCCATGTTCGAGACAGTCGTGCAAGGCCTGGAGCAGTCGGGCACCGCGCATGGCGCGCGGCTGATGGTGGAAAAGCCCTTCGGCCACGATCTGCAGTCGGCGCGCTGGCTGAACCGCGTGCTGCACCTCGTGTTCGACGAACAATCGATCTTCCGCATCGACCACTATCTCGGCAAGGAAGCGATCCAGAACCTGCTCTATTTCCGCTTCGCCAACGCCCTGCTCGAGCCGATCTGGAACCGCAATTACGTCGAGAGCGTCCAGATCACCATGGCCGAGGACTTCGGCGTCGAAGGCCGTGGCCGCTTCTACGACGATGTCGGCGCTATCCGCGACGTCATCGAGAACCATCTGCTCAACATCCTGCTGCTCCTGGCCATGGAGCCGCCGGTCGGCCGCTCCGCCGACGACCTGATCGACGAGAAGGTGCAGGTGCTGCGCGCCATCCGGACATTGACGAAAGACGATGTCGTGCGCGGCCAGTTCACCGGCTATCTCGCCGAGCCCGGCGTGGCGCCGAACTCGCCGGTCGAGACCTTCGCAGCGGTGCGCTTCTTCGTCGACACCTGGCGCTGGCAGGACGTGCCGTTCTTCATCCGCGCCGGCAAGAACATGCCGGTGCATGTCACCGAGGTGGTGGTGCGGCTGAAGCGGCCGCCGCTCGACGTCTTCGATCCGATCAAGCCCACCGACCAGAATTACGTCCGTTTTCGCATCGACCCGCAGGTGACGATCGCCATCGGTGCCCAGCGCAAGGCGCCCGGCGACGACATGACCGGCGAGCAGGTGGAACTGACCGCGCTTGACGATTCAAAGGGCGACATGCCGCCCTATGAACGGCTGATCGGCGACGCCATGAACGGCAATGGCCAGCTCTTCACCCGCCAGGACGCCGCCGAACTGGCCTGGCGCATCGTCGGTCCGGTGCTCGGCGACACCACGCCGCCGCATCTTTACGAGCCGAAGACGTGGGGACCGGCGGACGCCATGGCCGGCTTCGGGCCGCCCAATGGCTGGATTGATCCGGTGGCATGAACGGAGAGGACAAGATGGCCAAGGCGGTGAAGGAGGCGGCGTCGGACACCGGGAAGATAGTGCTGGCGATCGACATTGGCGGGTCGCACGTCAAGATCCTGACCAGCGACGGCGGCACCGAGCGCCGGGCGGATTCCGGGCCTGACCTGACGCCACGGCAGATGATCGGCAAGGTGAAGAAGCTCGCCGAGGGCCTGTCCTATGACGTCATCTCGATGGGTTATCCGGGCCCTGTGCGTCACAACAAGCCGGTGCTTGACCCCATGAATCTCGGCAAGGGCTGGGCCGGCTTCGACTTCGCCGCTGAGTTCGGCAAGCCGGTCAACGTGGTCAATGACGCGCTGATGCAGGCCCTCGGCAGCTATGAGGGCGGGCGCATGCTGTTCCTGGGCCTCGGAACCGGCCTCGGCGCGGCGATGGTCCTCGACAATGTCGGCCAGCCGATGGAACTCGCCCATCTCCCCTACAGAAAAGGCCAGAGTTTCGAGGACTATGTCGGCGAACGCGGCCTGGTAAAGCGCGGCAAGAAGAAGTGGCGCGGCTATGTCTTCGACGTCGTCAACCGGCTGCGTGCCGCCCTGCAGCCAGACTATGTCGTCATCGGCGGCGGCAATGTCGACAAGCTCGACGAATTGCCCCCCAACTCCAGGCGCGGTGACAACACACGCGCTTTCGAAGGCGGATTTCGTCTGTGGCGCGACAAGGCCCTGATCGTCTGATATTATTACAGTTTAGTATAGTTGTTCAAAATGGCGTGTGGTGTCGCGCCGATAGATTGCATTGTGCAGATTTGCCGACTAGGAAGTCAGCCCCACTACATCGCGTCGCGCGCGACGCACAAAGACGACGCACTTTAATTTTGCGCATCATCCTTTTTGAAAACGGCCCCATTTTCGAGGTCATGCGCCATGGATGGAGGAAAATAGATTGACCGACGAAAACAGCCACGCCAGCAAAACCCTCGACCTTCTCGAACTGACGGCCCATATCGTATCGGCCTATGTCGAGAAGAACCGCCTGCCTGCGTCCGGCCTTCCCGAACTGATCGCCAGCGTCAGCGCCTCGATCAGCGGGCTCGGCCAGCCGGTCGCTCCGGTGGCGGCACCGCTGGTCCCCGCCGTCAACCCGAAGAAGTCGGTGACCCCGGATTTCATCATCTGCCTCGAGGACGGCAAGAAGTTCAAATCGCTGAAGCGTCATATCGGCGTGCATTTCGGCCTGACGCCGGACGCCTACCGCGCCAAATGGGGCTTGCCGTCGGACTATCCGATGGTCGCACCCAACTACGCCGCTTCGCGCTCGGAACTGGCGAAGTCGATCGGGCTCGGCCGCAAGGCCGTCGCGCCGGCGTCTGCCAAGTCGAAGGGCAGGAAGGCCAAGGTTTCGGCCTGAGCGGTTTCATCTGAGCCAATGTTTTGTCTGAAGCCTGCCGGCGGTTACGCCTTGGCAGGCTTCATGCTTTTGTGGCTTGGATGAACCAGACAAGCTTTGAGCAATTCCAGGAAAAGTGTGAAACGGTTTTCCGTCCGGAATTGCGTCTAGACAAAGGGGATGGAGCTCTTGCCGTTTCCGTGAAACGGTGAACCGCTCCGGAGGGGAAGCGATGAACTACACCAGGATGGTGATCGAGAGAGAAGCCCCGGAGGAGTACGGCTATGAGCGTATCCGCTACAATCTCTCCGAAAGCTCGATTGCCGACCAGAAGCTCTCCGACATCGGCCTCTCGCTGCCCGACCTGACGCTCTTTTACGGCGAGCACCGCGGCGACAAGGCGTTGCGCGACCTGATCGCCGCGCAGGATGCCGGCATCTCGACCGACGATGTGCTGGTCACCGCCGGTGCCGCCGGTGCGCTGTTCATCATCTCGACCTCGCTGCTGTCGGCCGGCGATCACCTCGTCGTCATCAGGCCCAACTACGCCACCAACATTGAAACGCCGAGGGCGATCGGCTGCGCCATCAGCTTCGTGGACCTGGCTTTCGAGGAAGGCTTTGCCATCGACGTCGAACGCATCAAGGCAGCGATGCGGCCGAACACCAGGCTGATCAGCGTTACTTGCCCGCACAACCCGACCGGGACCATGATGAGCCGCGCCGATCTCGACGCGCTGGTCGCGCTTGCCGAGGCCAGTGGCTGCCATTTGCTGGTCGACGAAACCTACCGCGATCTTTCCTATGGAAAGCGCCTGCCAGCGGCGGCTTCCCTGAGCAAAAAGGCCATCAGCGTCTCGTCGCTGTCAAAAGCCTTCGGCATTCCCGGCATCCGCATCGGCTGGCTGATCACCAGGGATGCAGCCCTCCAGGAAAAATTCCTCGCCGCCAAGGAGCAGATCGGCATCTGCGGCAGCGTCATCGACGAAGGCATTGCGCGTGGCATGCTGGATCGCCGGGACGCGTTTCTGGCAAAGCTGCTTCCCGAAATGGCCAAGCGCCGCGACATCGTCCAGGCCTGGATCGACCGCGAGCCGCTGGTCGACTGGGTACGGCCTGAGGGCGGTGTCGTCGGTTTCCCGCGCCTCGATGTCGAGTCCGGCTTCGACCTAGACCGGTTCTATATCAGGCTGTTGGAAGACCACGGCACCTATGTCGGGCCCGGCCACTGGTTCGAGATGGAAAAGCGCTTCTTCCGCGTCGGCTTCGGCTGGCCGACGGAGGCCGAATTGAGAGGCGGATTGAACGCGATTTCGGCCGCGCTACGGCAGTAACTTCCGCGTGCGATCGACGACGCGGATCGAAAGTCCCTTGATCCAGACCTGTTTTTGACGCATATCCGCGCCGAATTTTACCAAGTTCCATTGGCCGGAACAGCGCCCATCCGGGAAGTGCCCCGCCAGCCGATGCCAAAGCAACCGGGGCCCTATCTTCATGATACCTGAACAAACTTTACCGGAGCAGCGTTACGCCGCTTTCCGGCACAAAGCCTTCCTCAGCTATTGGACGGCGCGCTTTCTCACCACCTTCGCGACCATGATCGTTTCCGTCGCCGTCGGCTGGGAGATCTATGACCTGACGCGCGATCCGTTCGATCTCGGCATCGTCGGCATCGTCCAGTTCCTGCCATCGCTGTTGCTGGTGCTGGTCACTGGCGCCGTCGCCGACCGCTTCGGCCGCCGGGTGATCATGGCGCTGGCAACGGTGGTCGAGGCAGCCTGTGCGCTCGTTCTCCTGTACTTCACGCTGCGCGGCCTCGTCAGTCCGCTGCCGATCTTCGTCGTTCTGGCGCTATTCGGCATGGCGCGCGCCTTTTACGGACCGGCCTCGTCGTCGCTGTTCGCCAATCTGGTGCCGCCGGAAGATTTCGGCAATGCGATTGCCTGGAACTCCTCCGCCTGGCAGACGGCCACGATTGTCGGTCCGGTCGCCGGCGGCCTGCTCTATGGCGTCTCGGCCGAAGCCGCATACGCCGTCGCCTCTGTGCTGATGCTGGTGGCCGGTCTGCTGATCTTCACCATTCCCAAACCCGCCCAGCAAAGCGCCACCGATAAGCCGACAATGGAAACACTATTTGCCGGCTTCCGCTACATCTGGAGCGAGAAGATCGTGCTCGGCGCCATCTCGCTCGATCTGTTCGCAGTGCTTTTGTCCGGCGCCTCGGCACTGCTGCCGGTCTATGCGCGCGACATTCTGCAGCTCGGCCCCTGGGGCCTCGGCCTGCTGCGCTCGGCGCCGGGCATCGGCGCCATCTGCGTCGCGGTATGGCTCGCCGGGCACCCGATCCGCGACCACGCCGGCAAGATCATGCTGAGCTTCGTGGCGGCGTTCGGCGCCTTCACCGTGCTGTTCGGTCTGTCGACCCTCACCTGGCTGTCTATCGTCGCCTTAGTCTTCCTCGGCGCCACCGACATGTTCAGCGTCTATATCAGGGAAACGCTGATCCAGCTGTGGACGCCCGACGAACTGCGCGGCCGCGTCAACGCCGTCAACCAGGTCTTCGTCGGGGCGTCCAACGAAGTGGGTGAGTTCCGTGCCGGCACCATGGCGGCGCTGATCGGCACGGTTCCGGCGGTCGTCATCGGCGGCGTCGGCGCCGTCGCGGTTGCTGGCCTGTGGGCCTATCTATTCCCGGCGCTGCGCAAGGTGCGGCACCTCAAAGGACGAAACTGACGGCTTCATCGCTATCGGCGGGGCAGCGAATCCGTGCTAAGCCGCCCGCCCAACCAACCAAAGGACGACACCTGTGAGCGAACCGACTGTGGCCGAGGCGACCGAAAGTATCTATGCGTCTCTTCGGGCGGACAATGCCGACATCGACGCACATATCGCGACGCTCAAGGCAGCGCTGGCACGAGAAGGGATAAAACAGGCGGTGTTCGATCCTGCCAAATTGGCGCAAAGCAACCGCTCGGGCCGCAAGTTGATGCAGGCTTATTTTCGGCAGCGCGGCGTGAGCGTGAGCTTTTCGGACTAGAGCGGTTCAGTGTTTGTTGGAATCGCCGAACCGCTCTAACTCTTTGTTTTCACGCAATTCCGGATGGAAAACCGCTACGCACTTTTCCTGGAATTGCTCTAGTTTCACGCGCCGAAAGCCGCCGGTCGGAAGTCGGCCGGATTTGGCCGTTCAGAGCACCGGTTCGACTCTACCGCGCCACCGGTCCGCCAAAAATCATGCGCAAGAACTCGTCCAGCCAGCGCCTCAAATGCATGTCCCAGATCAGCCGGCCGCCGAGATGATCGCGGCCGGGCTGGGCGCCGGGCAGCTCGAAGCGGTGGGCGCCGCGCACCACCCAGCGTTGCATCATCACCCGGGTCAGTTCGCCATGGAACTGGATGCCCCAGGCATTGTCGCCGTAGCGGAAAGCTTGGTTGGGATAGGTCTCGTTCGTGGCCAGCAGCATCGCGTCGGTCGGCAGCGAAAAACCCTCGCGGTGGAACTGGTAGACCATTTCGGGCCAGTGCATCAGTTTCTTGCCGACCTCGGTCGCCTTCAGCGGATACCAACCGATCTCGACCAGCCCTTCACCATGGCCCTCGACCTTGCCGCCGAGATGATTGGCCAGCATCTGCGCGCCAAGACAGATGCCGAGCAGTGGCCGGTTTTCCCTGAGCGGGATTTCCAGCCAGTTGGTCTCGCGGCGGACGAATTCGTCCTCGTCATTGGCGCTCATCGGCCCGCCGAACACCACCGCGCCGGCATGACCATCCAGTGTTTCGGGCAAGGCGTCGCCGAGCGGCGGGCGGCGGATGTCGAGATCGAAGCCTTCTTCCAGCAACATGTGGCCGACGCGCCCGGGGCTCGAATTCTCCTGATGCAGCACGATCAGGATTCTTGGCTTCGGGCTCGTTATGGGCGGCATCGTTGGACGAGATCCCGTCTATTCGTCGCTTGACGTCCCACGGGCACCCGGTACCTCGGCCGCGGCCTTGCGGCGCGCCTCGATCCGGTCGTGGCGCTCGACGCCGATCAGCTCGGCGACCCGCCACACCGTATTGTCCTCGAGCTCATGCAGCTCGCCATCGGCATAGACGATCTCCCACATCAGGCCGATGAAGGCCTTGCGCCCCTCCGCGTCGAGATGGCGCTTGAGCACGCTGGTGAAGGCGTAGAGATCGATCGCCTCGTTGTCGGCGCGCTCGCCTGCGGCGGCCAGCGCTTCGAGTTCGGCACCGTTGATCGAATAGCTCTGCGCCAGCACCGCCTTGAACCGCTCCCACTCGACATCCTGGCGAACGCCGTCGGCATTCATCACATGGTAGAGCAGCGCCGAAGCCGCGACGCGCGGGTCGTCCGCGCTGGTATGGCTGGCGGAGCCAGCCGGCAAATCCCTGAGAAACGACAGAACGCGCTCGAACATCGATTCATTCCCAACGGCCCCATGGCCGGCCCAAATCAAAACAGCCGGAACCGGCGTGGCGACTTTTCCGCCTCGTCGTCCGGATCGACGCCTGGATCGTCCGGCAGGCGCGCCAGTTCTTCCGCCGGCTCGACGGCTTCGGCATCGGCCGGCACCGCGGCAAAGGCGGCTGCCGTGACCGGGGTGACATGATCCTCGCGGCTTTCGGCGTCCTTGCCCGTCGCCTCGTCGCCCGAGGCGGCATGATCGATCACGTCGACCGGCTTTTCCGGCCTCGCCGGGACCTCGATGGCCACTACCGGGGCATCCGGCTCATCGCGGCTGTCGATCAGTTGGCCAAGCCGCTCCATCGGCGCGCGCCATTCGAAGGCGTCGAGACGGCCGGTAACCGGCGATACCGGCGCCCAGCGCTCGGAGACGACGCCGTCGGCCACCCAGGCCGGATCGCGCGGCGCCCGAACCGCCTTGGAGAGCAGCTGCCGCACCTTGCCCTGGTCGCCGGTCTCGGCCTCCTCGATATCGGCAAGGAGCAGATAGGCACCCTCGCGGCGGTCCATGCGGATCGCGGCTTCGGCCTCGCGCCTGGCGGTCGACAAATCCTGCGCGTCGAGCGCGGCACGCGCCACTGTCATCGACGATTCGGCGTGGTTCTTCTTCATCTCCTGCAGCCTCTTTGCCCGGTTGAGCCGATCAAACACGGCGTCACCCGGCCTTGCATGGGTATAGAGCTCCGCGATTTCGGGATGCGGCTCGGCCTTCCATGCTGCTTCGAGGATCTTCGAGCCCTTGCGTACGTCGTTCTGCTTGAACAGCGCCGCGGCGGCGGCAACGGCGGCGGGGGCGAAATCCGGCTGCAGCCTGTTAGCCTCGAGCGCCGCTGTCCTGGCAGCCGCGGGATCGCTATCGGCGAGCGACTGCGCCTTGGCGGTCAACAGCACGGCGCGGCGGCGGTTGGCGGCGTCGCGTTCGATTTGCCGCGTCGACTTCTGCGCATCGACCAGTTTCAGCGCCCCGTCCCAGTCGCCGCGCGCGGTCAGCTCCTCCAATGTCGATTCGGCTGCCCAGGCCAGTTGCGGCGCCACGGCGGCGGCGCGGCCGGCATAGTGCCGGGCTGCGTTGCGGTCGCCCAGCCGCTCAGCCTCCAGGTAAAGCCCTCGCAGGCCAAGCAGCCGCATTTCGGGGTCGTCGAGCATGCTCTCGAACTTTTGGCGCGCGCCTTCATGATCGCCTTCGAGCAGCGATGCCTGCGCCTCGAGCAGATGGATCAGCGGCTCCTGGTCGGAGCGGATCAGCTTGGCCGCTTCCTTGGTCTTCTTGCGGGCCAGCGCCCCGTCGCCGGCACCGGCGGCGATCATGCCGGTCGACAGCGCCTGATAGCCACGGTCACGGCGGCGCACGCGGAAATAGCGCGAGATGGTGTAGGGGCTGTTCCACAGCGACTTGATGAGCCACCAGACGATCATCACCGCCGCAACGACGGCAACGACGGCCACCGCCGCCACCATCAGGCTCACCTGGTATTGGTAGCCGTTGAAGGTGACGACCATGTCGCCGGGCCTGTCGGCCAGCCAGGCAAAGCCCAGCCCGAGCGCGAAGACGACGATGAGGAAGGCGAGCAGGCGGATCATCGTGTTGCCCTCATGCCTTCATCGCGCCGGAGATCAGTGCGTCGACCTGGGTTTCGACCTCGATGCGGGCTTTCAGTTTGCCGGCAAAGTCGGCGCCCGCGGCCTTCACGGCTTGCGGCAACGTGTCATATTCGCTGAGCGCCTTGGCATAGTCGCCCTGAGTGACCGCAACCTCCATGCGCGCCACGGTTTCCGGTGCGCCGGCGCCTTCGACGGCACCGATCGGCCGGACCTTGACCAGCGATTCGGCGCTCGACATCAGGTTCTGCAGGAAGCCGGCATTCTGGTCGGCCGGCGTGGCCGCTGCGACCATGGCATTGGCGGCCGCATCCATCTGCGAGGCGATCTCGGTGCGGGTCGGCACGCCTTTTTCGGCATAGGGGCGCAATGTCGCGAGCTGCGGCGCATCAGGCGAAATCGCGGCCAGCGTATCGAGTTCGGCCGAAAACGGCGCGCCGCGATCGAGCGCGGCCTTCAGCGCCGAAGCCGCGATGGCGAGCGCGACCTTCGGCTGCGATGCCTGTGCATCGACCTTGCCGGAAAGCTGCGACACCGACTGTTCGAGCGCGGCGAGCCGGCCTTCCTGCGCCTTCGCCGCCTCGCTCGTCGACTTCACCAGCGCATCGAGACCCGCCATTTTTTCGTTGAGCGGACCAAGGTCGACCGGTGCCGTGCTGCCGGCCTTGCCGAGGGCCGCCACCGTGGTTTCGATCTGCTTGACCTTGTCGCCAAGTGCTGCAAGCCCGGCATTGTCGCCGGCGCCGCCCTGTTCGACCGCCGATTTCAGCGCCGCGACATCGCTCTTGACCTGGTCGAGCCCCGACGACAGGCCATCGACCCTGGCCGACGCACCATTGTTGTTGCCGGCTTCCCTCATGTCCGCGATTTCGCTCTTCAGCGAGGCAATCTCGCCATTGACACCAGCGAGCGAGGCACCGGGAGCGGATCCCGGCGCGCCGAGTAGGCCGGCAAATTGCAGGCCGCCGGCACCGACCAGCGCGATGACACCACCGATGATGCCGGCGGCGACGCCGTTGAGGCCGCCCCGCTTCGGCTGCACTGTCATCGGTTCGCTCCTTGCGTCGGCTTTTCCGGAAGCCGCCTTGGTTTCGGCGGTTTTGGCGGTTGCATCCTCAAAATTGTAGTCGGAAGCCTTGGCGCGGTTGGCGGGAGTATCCGAACCGGGATAAGGCATTTCCGGCTCGGCGGTCTTGGCCTCGGCATGCGGTGGCGAATCCGTGCCAGACTGCCCGGCGGCATCGCCATGCTCCCAGGGTTCGAGATCCGCCTGATCGGCATGCACCGGCTCTTCCGGGGGCTCTGGCCGTGAGGCATTCGCTGCTTCCTCGGCCTTCGCCTCGTCCGTCTGGGCAATATCCTTGGCGGCATCCCCGTCGACGATGCGTGAGACGGCGCCCGGATCGAGGTCGATGGTCACCGGCTCGCGGCGGCCTTTCGAGTGTCGCATCTTCGGCGTCTTGACCATGCATGGGCTCCGCAAAATTCGCTTCGTCTCAACGCCCGGCGGCGCGTGATGGTTCAGAAAGGGTCTAGCACATCACCAAGCGGTGAAAAGGGGCGGTGTGATGACGCGGGTCAGGGCCGTGCCCGCAAAAGTGCCAGCAGCGCCTCCTCGTCGGCTCGTGCGGCGACGCGGATTGCTTTGCCGGCACTGTCGCCGAAGGCGGCGGCGATGCGCGCGGAAAGGACAAAAACCCGCGTCTTTTCAAAGACCTTTTGCAGGGCAGGCCGGCTGGCCAGGACCTGCATCGCGGCAGCGGCCTTGGCGGAATAGAGCAGCACCGCATCGACGGATTGGCCTGATATCAGCGGAAGAATCGCTTCGTCCGAATAGCTTACCGCTATCGTGTCATAAGTCTCGACGGCATGGACCTGGACATGAGCAGCTTCCAGCTTCTGTTCGAAGGCGGGAAACCGCACGCGCCCACAGAGATAGACGAGCGCTTTACCGGAAAACGCGATTCCCATGCCCGCGGCCAGCGCCTCGGCATCGCCAGGCCCCTCGCTGACCGAGAGAAAGCCTGCGTCGCGCGCCGCCTCCGCTGTCCTCTTGCCGACAGCATGGCAAGGCAGGTTGGATAGCACCGCCATCAGATCTCCAGGGGCATGGCGCACCGCATTAGCGCTGGTGATGGCAACGGCGGCCACGTCGTTCGGAACCGCCTTGGCATCGACCGGCAGTGCCATCGTCTCCGTCAATGGCAGCAGAAGAGGCTCAAAACCCATTTCCTCCAGCTTTCGCGCCGTGCGCGACGCACCCGGCTCCGGTCTGGTGACCAGGACCCGGAGCATTTTCAGAGCCAACCGTCGAAGAACTTTTCGCCGGCCCTGGCGCGAACTGTCCGTGCGGCATCAGCCCCAATTTCCGCTGCGTCCGCGGCCTCGCCTTCCAGCCGGACGTCATGCCACTCCGTGCCGTCGGGCGAGATGATCAGCCCGGCAAAGGACAGTTTCCCGCCTGATACCGTCGCATGGCCGGCGATCGGTGTGCGGCACGAGCCGTCGAGCGCGGCGAGAAACGCGCGCTCGCAGGCCAAGGCCTGGCCGGTCGGCGCATGATGGATCGCCGCAAGCATATTCTCGATATCACGGTCGCCGACGCGTGTTTCGATGCCGATCGCGCCTTGTCCCGGCGCCGGCGGAAAACCCTCCAGCGGCATCAGGTCGGTGACCACGCCTTCGAGCCCGAGCCGCTTCAGCCCGGCATAGGCGAGGATGGTGCCCTCGGCGATGCCTTCATCCAGCTTGCGCAGCCTCGTCTGCACATTGCCGCGGAACATCACCACCTCGAAATCCGGCCGCATCCGGCGGATCAGCGCCTGGCGACGGAGCGACGACGATCCGATCTTGGCGCCATGCGGCAGATCGGCGATCCGCTTGACCGCCTTGCCTATGAAAGCGTCGCGCGCGTCTTCGCGCGGCAGGAAAGTGGAGAGCTCCAGTCCGTCAGGAAGCATCGTCGGCATGTCCTTCGACGAATGCACGGCGATGTCTATACGACCATCGAGCAGCGCTTCCTCGATTTCCTTGGTGAACAGGCCCTTGCCGCCGGCCTCCGACAGTGGCCGGTCCTGAATACGGTCGCCGCTGGTCGAGATGGGCACCACTTCAAACGCCTGCTCGGGAAGGCCATGCGCTTTCATTAGCCGCACACGCGTCTCATGCGCCTGGGCGAGCGCCAGCGGGCTGCCGCGTGTTCCGATTTTCCGTGTTCCGATTTTCAAAGTTTGCATGGCGCGCGGTCCGTGATAACCCCCGAGCGAAATCGAGGTCTTGCCGGCCTTTTCCTAATGGGGAATAGCCTCATAAACAATCTCTTGGGATAGCGACGAATTGATCCGCGTTCTGGGCATTGAGACGAGTTGCGACGAGACCGCCGCCAGCGTCGTGGCGCTGGAGGGCGATGCCGCGCCGAAAATCCTGTCCAATATCGTGCTCTCCCAGATCGAGGAGCATGCCGCCTTCGGCGGTGTCGTGCCGGAGATCGCCGCGCGCGCGCATGTCGAGGCGCTGGACGGCATCGTCGAGGCGGCACTCGCCGATTCGGGCGTGGCGCTTGCCGATATCGATGCCATCGCCGCGACCGCCGGGCCGGGCCTCGTCGGCGGGCTGATTGTCGGCCTGATGACGGCCAAGGCTATCGCGGCGGCGGCCGGCAAGCCGCTGATCGCCGTCAATCACCTCGAAGGCCACGCCTTGACGGCGCGGCTGACCGACGGCCTGGAATTCCCCTATCTCTTGCTGCTGGTCTCCGGCGGTCACACGCAGATCCTCGCCGTGCGCGGCGTCGGCGACTACCAGCGCTGGGCCACCACCATCGACGACGCGCTCGGCGAAGCCTTCGACAAGACCGCCAAAATGCTCGGCCTGCCCTATCCCGGCGGCCCCAATGTCGAAAAGGCGGCGCTGTCGGGCAATGCCTCGCGCTTTGCCTTCCCGCGGCCGATGAAAGGCTCGGCCCAGCCCGATTTCTCCTTTTCCGGTTTGAAGACCGCTGTGCGCCAGGCGGCAACCGCGATCGAGCCCTTGAGCGACCAGGATGTCGCCGACATCTGCGCCTCATTCCAGGCGGCGGTCGCCGATGCGCTGGCCGACCGCGTTTCTCGCGCCCTGGCACGCTTTCGCAAGACATTCCCTGGCACCAAAAACCCGGCGCTGGTCGTCGCCGGCGGCGTCGCCGCCAACCGCGCCATCAAGGCGACGCTGGAGCGGCTATGTACCGAGAATGGTTTCACCTTCGTCGCGCCGCCGCTGAAATTGTGCACCGACAATGCCGCGATGATCGCCTGGGCCGGCATTGAGCGGCTGCGCGAAGGCATGGCGCAGGAGAACGGCTTCGATTTCGTGCCACGCTCGCGCTGGCCGCTGGATAGCGTCTCGACGCCAATGGTCGGCTCCGGCCGGCGCGGAGCCAAGGCATGACTGACAAAGCCATGAAGAGCGCGGACCCCGGCAAAAGCGGCTGGCGTGTCGCCGTGCTCGGCGGCGGCGCTTGGGGCACGGCGCTGGCGCTGGCCATGCTGCGCGCCGGCCACTCGGTACGGCTGTTCGCGCGTGACCCTGAAACCGTGGCCTCGATCGGTCGTGGCGAGAACCCGCGCTATCTCCCGGGCATTGCCATCGCACCCGGTATAGACGCGACGAGCGACATCGAGGCAGCGCTTGCCGGGGCCGATTGCGTGCTGGCGGTGACGCCTGCGCAAGCGTTGCGGGCGACCCTGGCGGCCGCGAAGGATCATATGCCGGCTGGCATTCCACTCGTGCTTTGCGCCAAGGGCATCGAGCGCGACACTGGCGCCTTGCTGTCGGCAATCGCTGCGGAAATCCTGCCGCGAAACCCGGTCGCCGCCCTGTCGGGGCCAAGCTTCGCCAACGATGTCGCCCGCGGCCTGCCGACGGCGGTGGTTGTGGCTGCCGGCGACGAGGCCCTAGCGGCCGACCTTGCCGCCAGTTTCTCGGCTGAAAACCTGCGCTGCTATTCGAGCGACGACCTGATCGGTGTCGAAATCGGCGGCGCCTTGAAGAACGTCTTCGCCATCGCCGCCGGCGCTGTCACCGGTGCCGGGCTCGGCGCCAGCGCGCAGGCCGCCATGGTCACGCGCGGCTTCGTCGAGCTGCGCCGCATCGGTGCCGCCTTCGGCGCCAGGCCCGAGACCCTGATGGGGCTTTCCGGCCTTGGCGACCTGCTGCTCACTTGCTCGTCGACGCAATCGCGCAATTTCGCCTATGGGCTGGCGCTCGGGCAAGGCAAGGCGCTTTCCGGACTGCCGCTGGCCGAGGGCGTGCCGACCGCGGCGATCGCCGCCCGCATCGCCGCCGAGCGCAATATCGATGCGCCGATCATCGCCGCCGTGGCCGCCATACTGGACGGCGGGATCACCATCGGCCAGGCCGTGACGGCCCTGATGACCCGGCCGCTGAAGACCGAAACCAACGATTGATCCCCTGATCCAACCACCCAGGAGAAAGACCATGCTGTTTGCTCTGATTTGCAAGGACAAGCCCGGAAGCTTGCAGGTGCGCCTCGACACGCGGCCCGAGCATGTCGCCTTCCTCGAAGGGCTGAACAGCGACAAGAAGCTGGCCTTTGCCGGTCCGTTCCTCGACGCCAACGGCAAGCCAAACGGCAGCCTCGTTGTCGTCGAGGCGCCCGATCTGGCAGGCGCACAGGCCCTGTCGGCCGCTGACCCCTATGCCAAGGCCGGCCTGTTCGAATGCGTCGAAATCCGCCAGTGGAACTGGACGTTCAACAAGCCGGCGGCTAGTTAATTTCCGGTCGCCGGCGACGGGATCGCAAGGAGGAGAGAAAAATGAACTACTGGCTGTTCAAATCCGAACCCTCGGTTTTCTCCTTCGAGGCGTTGAAGGCCAAGGGCAACGCCGGCACGCAATGGGACGGCGTGCGCAACTACGCCGCCCGCAACAACATGCAGGCCATGCAGATCGGCGATCTCGGCTTCTTCTACCATTCCAACGAGGGGCTGAACGTGGTCGGCATCGCCGAGGTCTGCGCGCTGGCCCATCCCGACACCACATCCGATGATCCGCGCTGGGAGTGTGTCGACATCCGTGCCGTCAGGGACATGCCGAACCCGCCGACGCTGGAAGAAGTCAAGGCCAATCCAAAGCTGGCCGAGATGGCGCTGGTGCGGCTCGGACGGCTTTCCGTGCAGCCGGTGACCCCGGCCGAATGGAAGGAAGTCTGCCGCATGGGCGGCCTGAGGCCTGCGCCGTGACGGCACTCACCCCCGACAGCGCCAGGCAGTTCATCCTCGACAACACGGCTCTGATGGCACCGCCGCATGTACCGGAGATTCTTCTCCACCTCGCCGACGAAGCGCATGATCTTTGGCAGCGGACCGAGGATGAACTGGTCGAGATCGGCCTGCCGCCACCCTTCTGGGCTTTCGCCTGGGCCGGCGGCCAGGGCCTCGCCCGCTACGTCATCGACAATCCCGACATAGTGCGAGGCAAGCGCGTGCTCGACTTCGCCTCGGGCTCCGGGCTCGTCGCCATCGCCGCCGCCAGGGCGGGGGCTGCCGAGATAACCGCTGCCGATATAGACCCGTTCTGCGCCACCGCGATCCGGCTCAACAGCGACGCCAATGGCGTCGTGAACAAATTCCTCGGCACGGACTGTATCGGCACCGATGCGGATTGGGATGTGATCCTGGCTGGCGATGTCTTCTACGACAAACCCTTCGCCGACCGGCTGATGCCGTGGTTTTCGGCGCTCAAACGGCGTGGCGCCGAGGTCCTCGTCGGCGATCCCGGCCGGTCCTATCTGCCACGATCGGGGCTGGAGCCGCTTGGCGTCTACCAGGTGCCGGTGACAAGGGCGCTCGAGGATGCCGAAGTCAAGCGCACGACCGTGTGGCGACTGCTTGACGCCATCGCCGAACAGGCGTTTCCATAAAGCCGCACAGGAGGGGGAACTCGTGGATTTTTCAGCAGTGAACTGGATCGCGGTGGTTGCCGCCGCCATGGTCGCATGGCTGTTCGGCGCCGCCTGGTACATGGCGTTGAGCAAGCCCTGGCTGAAGGCCGTCAAGCTCGATCCGGCGACGATGAAGAAATCGCCGCTGCCCTTCGTCATCTCCTTCATCGCCGAGCTGCTGATGGCCTACATCATGGCCCTGGTCGTCGGCGCGATGACGGGTGGTGAGCCGACCTGGCTCGCCGGCCTGATCTTCGGCTTCGTGCTTTGGCTGGGTTTCGTCGCCACGACGCTGTCGGTCAACCATCGCTATGAGAATTTCGGCTGGGACCTGACCCTCATCGACGGCGGCCATTGGCTGGGCGTGCTGCTGATCATCGGCGCGGTGATCGGCTGGTTCGGCGCCGCGGCGAGCTGAGATAACGCTTTGACGACGACGGATGAATCCGGATTTCCCCGCGACCTGGTGTTCACCCGGATCTGCCACGTCAAGCATGGCTATGACGAACGCCGCCGCCACATTGTCCGCGAGTTTGAGCGGCGCGGCGTGCCCGTCTACTTTTACACGGACTGGGACAAGCCAGATATCACCTCGGAGATTCGTGCTGAATTGGTCGCTCCCGATTTTGTCCACCCGGCGCAGGTCTCTCTGGCGCTGAAGCATGTCGGTATATGGCGCGACTTCCTCGAAACCGACCTGCCCTATTGCCTGGTGTTCGAGGATGACGTCTTCCTCGCGCGCGACTTCGTCGCCAAATTCCGGCAAGGGCTGGCCGAACTCGGCAGCCCGATGCGCAAGGCCGTCATCTATTTCGGCAACGGCAGCAACTACTACACGCCGAGCTGGAAATTGCGCAGGGGTCAGAGGCTCTACCCGGCACTGCATGCCAGGTGCGCGGATTCCTATCTCATCACCCGTCCGATCGCCGAAGCCCGTTGTGCCTGGATCGATCAGCACAAAATATACACCGTGATCGACCACCAGATCGAGCAGATGGACGAAAAACTGGGCATTGAGATGCTGTGGTTCGAGCGGCCAATTGTCGAGCAAGGCAGCGAAAACGGCGCTTTCCAGACTTCCGTCGCCGGCAAAAAGCATCCGCTTCTGTACAAGAAGCTGAAATGGAAATGGAAGAAATACACAAGGATGATCTTCGGCCACAACGCCCGGTCCTGAGCGCGGAGCAATTCCAGGAAAAATGCGTCGTGGTTTTCCCGGGAAAAGCGCGTAGCGCTTCCCTGGGGAACGCATAAGACAAGAGATTAGACCTTGTCCGCCGTCCGCGTCCTGGCAACTTCCTCGAGGATCCATTCGCGGAACGCGACGATACGGGGATCGTCCGCCATGGCCTGGGGATAGACCAGGAAATAGGCGAATTCCGGCGCAACCCTGATGCTGAGTTCGAAGGGCCGCACAAGCCGGCCCTCGGACAGGTCGTTCGCCACCATGGCGAAATCGGCAAGCGCGACGGCATTGCCGTCGAGCGCCGCCTGGACAGCATCCGTGGACGTGCCGAAGACGACGGTGCGGCTGTCGTCGAAATCGTTGATGCCGGCCGCCGCCATCCACATGCGCCAGTTCGGCCAGGTCACGCCCTGGCGGGCCCATTCGATATGGGCAAGCGTGTGGTTGAACAGGTCGCGCGGCTCGCGCAGGGGCGGCCCAGATGCCAGGAGGCCCGGACTGCATACCGGAATAATGATGTTGTCGAACAGGCGATGCGCGCAGAGTCCTGGATATTTGCCGGCGCCGAAGCGGATGCCGACATCGACGTCGTCAAGATCGAAATCGCGCAAGCCATAGGCAATGTCGAACCTGAGTTCGATGCCCGGCCGCTGCTTGCGGAAATTCTCGACACGCCGCATCAGCCATTTCGCCGCGAACTGCGCGTCCAGCGTCACCTTCAGGAATTCCGTGCCGCGCGCCAATTTGCGCGCCCGCATCACGGCCCGGCCAAGCAGGTCGAGCGTGTCGGTCGCCGCCTCGTACAGCACCGTGCCCGCTTCCGTCAGACGGATGGTGCGGCTGGTGCGGGTGAACAGCACGATGCCGAGCTGATCCTCGATTTCCTTGATCTGGTGGCTGACGGCGGCGGGCGTCAGGCCGAGCTCGTCGGCGGCTCGGGTGAAATTGAGGTGCCGGGCCGCCGCCTCCAGCGTCCTGAGCGCCCGTGTTCCAGGCAAGAGGGCTGCCATCAGCGCGCGGCCCGATCGAAGCGGCCCATGGAGCCTCAATCCTCAAATAAAACTTGATGATGAGAAAAGAACTACTCGTTTCCCGTTTGTTTTTCAATCCGGCATGATTGCAACATCAAAACACCATCAAACCGGATTTGATGTCCGGAGAATACGGATCCCATCATGTCTCACATCGTTCTTCACCCTGCCTACATCGCCCGGCCGGGCTGGCTGTCGGCTGTCCGTGATTGGCTGCGGCAGGCCAGGGTCGCGGTCAATCTTGGCCACCAGAACGTCGAGGATCTGTCCGATCGCCAGTTGCGCGATATCGGCGCCGCCCGCGAGGACATCACCCGCGCCATGGACCGCGAGACCGGCCGGCTGGGCCTTCTAGACATCGGCTGGCAGCGAAACAGGAAGGAATAAGGGCGTAGCATTGATGATGCGGCTTGGGCGTGTCTGCTGCTTCTGAAGACTTCCCATTCCCCTATTCCCCTATCTCACCACCCTCACCACCGTCCGGTCCGACAGCAGCGGCAAAAGCCGCGCCATCGTGCGCGCGGTGACCGCCACACAACCTTCCGTCGGCGTGAAGCCGGGACGCGCCAGGTGGAAGAAGATGGCGCTGCCGCGCCCGCGGCGGCGCGGCGCGATGTTCCAGTCGAGCACCAGGCAGGCGTCATAGAGCCGGTCGTCGCGCCGCATGCGTTCGTGGCTGGCGCCATAGGGCATCTTGACCGGCCTGTTATAATTGCGGTCGTCTGGGACCTCGCACCAGCCGAGATCCGGCCCGATCGGCGCCATAGCCAGCCGCGTCCTGCGGCCGGCGGCAAACTGATCCCCCCGGAAATAGCCCGCCAGAATGCGCATCGAAGCGAGCGGCGTCGCGCCGTCGCCTTCGCGCTTGTCGGCGCGGATGCCGCCGCGCCCCAGCGCGCATGCAAACACAGTTTTGCCGGCCTGCAGCAGGCCCTGGCTTGGGTGGCCCGGCCTCGCCCGCACGGTCATCACGCGCAGCCGTTTTGCCAAAATTGCGCCGGCTGCATTGCGATCGCGTTTTTTCTTGTATGATCGTGCCACGGAACAAATCACTGTGATCGGCTATTGTGCCGGCAAGCTTCCGCATAAATACGCAGCGGTCAACTGAATTCACTTTTCAAAACAACGGATTGATCCATGACCTCACGTACCATCCTGATCGTCGATGACGATGACGACCTGCGCGGCACACTGGTCGAGCAATTGTCCCTCTACGAGGAATTCGACGTGCTGCAGGAATCCACTGCGGCAAAAGGCGTCACCGCTGCGCGTGGCGGGCTCATCGATCTGCTCATCATGGATGTCGGCTTGCCCGACATGGACGGCCGCGAGGCGGTGAAGATCCTGCGCAAGGGCGGCTACAAGGCGCCCATCATCATGCTGACCGGCCACGACACCGATTCGGACACGATTCTGGGTCTCGAGGCCGGCGCCAACGACTATGTCACCAAGCCATTCCGGTTCGCGGTGCTGCTTGCCCGTATCCGGGCGCAGCTGCGCCAGCATGAGCAGAGCGAGGACGCGACCTTCTCGGTCGGCCCCTATACCTTCAAGCCCAGCCAGAAACTGCTCATCGACCCGCGCGGCGGCAAGGTGCGGCTGACGGAAAAGGAGGCCTCGATCATCAAATATCTCTATCGCGCCGACCAGAAGGTGGTGACGCGTGACGTGCTGCTGGAGGAAGTGTGGGGATACAATTCCGGCGTCACCACGCACACGCTGGAAACCCATGTCTACCGTCTGCGCCAGAAGATCGAGCGCGATCCTTCCAATGCTGAAATTCTTGTGACAGAAAGCGGCGGCTACAAGCTGGTTCCTTAAACATTGCACTATCCAATGAGCGGTCTGGGCGGGGCCGCTTTCGGGTACGATCCTGTTGGAGGGGGATTCAGGGACCGTACCGCAGAGGAGGGATTGGACTGACCGTTCGGGGACAAAGCTAGATGGCGCTGGATGACGACATCCGCATCCTGTCCGCCGTGAGGCTTTTCGAAGGCTTCACGCAGGAACAGCTGCGCCTGCTCGCCTTCGGAGCCGAGACCACTCTCGTGCAGGCGGACCACAAGCTTTATCGCGAGGACGACGTGGCCGACTCGGCCTATGTCGTGGTCAGCGGGCGTATCGTGCTCTATCGCGAGCAGAATGGCGAGCGCATCCCGATCGGCAAAGTCGGTCCCGGCACGATGCTCAGCGAACTGGCGCTGATCGCCGACACCAACCGGCTGACCAGCGCCTCGGCCGAAATCGATTCGGAGGTGATAAGGCTGAGCCGCAAGATGTTCCGGCGCATCCTGGAGGAGTATCCGGAACTGGCGGTGAAACTCCACCAGCGCATCTCCGAGGAATTCCACGAAATGATCCGCCGCATCGAGGAACTGGCCCCGCGCTTTTCGGGTTGAGGCCGTTGTCGCGAGAGAACTCGATGCTTGGCGGGAAGGATCGCGACGAACGCCTTTTTATCGACGACTCCGTTAATCCAAGTCGAACCGGGCGATGACCGGCACATGGTCCGACGGCCGGTCCCAGCCGCGTGCCTGGCGCAGGATCTCGTAGCCGGCAAAATCAGGCACCAGGTTTGGCGACGACCAGACATGGTCGAGCCGCCGGCCACGATTGGACGCCTCCCAATCCTGCGCGCGATAACTCCACCAGGTAAAAAGCTTCTGTTCCGATGGCACGTTGAGCCGCATCAGGTCGACCCAGCCGCCGGCCAGCCGCATCGCCTCGAAGTTCTCGGTCTCGACCGGCGTGTGGCTGACCACGTTGAGCAATTGCTTGTGCGACCAGACATCATGCTCCAGCGGCGCGATGTTGAGGTCTCCGACCAGCACCGAGGCCGACACCTCGCCGTGCTCGGCCCGGATGGCGTTCATCTCGGCGACGAAATCGAGCTTGTGCCTGAACTTCCTGTTGATCTCGGGATCCGGTTCGTCGCCACCCGCCGGAACGTAGAAATTGTGCACCAGGATCGTCTTGCCGCCGGCCCGCACGGTCACCGACAGATGCCGGCTGTCCTCGATGTCGCAGAAGCGGCGCCTTTCGACCACCTCGATCGGCCGCCGCGCCACCGTCGCCACGCCGTGATAGCCCTTCTGGCCATGGAAGGCGATGTAGGGATAGCCGATCTTACGAAAGGCTTTTTCGGGAAAGAGCTCGTCCGGGACCTTGGTTTCCTGCAGGCAGAGCACATCGGGCGCGTACTCATCGAGCAGGCGTTCGATGATCGGCATGCGCAGGCGCACGGAGTTGATGTTCCAGGTGGCGATCGAAAGGGGCATGCGGCAAGATCCGGCGATAGATCGCCGAACTACTGCCAGCCACACGCCGGAAAAACAAGCGAGGCGACGAAGACTACCGTGTCTTGGTGTTCAGCTCGCGATTGGCCGTATAGTCGATGGCGAAGGTGTCGGGCGCGAAGCTGACGCCTTCCTTGGTGTTGAAGATCATCACCGTCGTGTCCTTGCCCTGCGCGTCGGTAATCGTCCACTGCCGCAGATCATAGGTTTTCGGGTCGAACATCATGGTGATTCGCGCATTGCCGAAAACCGACTTGTCGGAGAGCTGGATGGTGGTGAGGTCGTCTTCTTCCTTGACGCTCTTGACGCGGTTGCCGGAGAGGTCGATGCGGTCGTCGAGCAGCAGCTTCAGTGGCGTCTTCGAGAGCGGATAAAGATCCGACGTGTTCAGTCTCTTGTTGAGGATGGCAACCGATCTGCCGTCGGAAATCACCCGGAAATTCGAAGCCCCGTCATAGTTGAAGCGGATCTTGCCCGGCCGTTCCAGGAAGAATTTGCCGCCGGTCTGCTCGCCCTTGGGGCCGAACTGGACGAATTCGCCGCTCATCGATTTGACCGCCGAGAAATGGTCGGCGATCTTTTGCGCCGCCGCAGGCACGGCCGCCTGCGCCGAGGCGAGCAGCTCGAATCCGGGCACCACGTTGAGCGCGGCGGCACCCGCGAACACCAGGCCGAGGCCAAGCAGTTGGCGGCGTGTCGGGGCAAAATCGCTCAGCGCTGAAAGATCGTTTTTCATATCGGTCACTCTCGTCTGATTCCTGATTTGATCGCTGTCGTGAACCCCCAGTTGGGCTGAAGTTTGGCGAGGCGATCGCTGCTCAGCCGGTTGAACGCGCCAGAAGGTTCGAAGTTGCCGCGAACTCTCCACTGTCAGAATTTGTCGTCCTCGGTCGGCACCAGGATTTCGCGTTTTCCGGCATGGTTGGCCGGACCGACAATGCCTTCCTTTTCCATCTTCTCGATGATCGAGGCGGCACGATTGTAGCCGATGCCCAGACGCCGCTGGATGTAGCTGGTCGAGGCCTTGCCGTCGCGCAGCACCACCGACACCGCCTGATCGTAGGGATCATCGGAATCCTCGAAATTGCCACCGCCTCCGCCGCCGGAACCGCCCTTGCCGGACGGCTCGTCGTCGTCCTCGCCGTCATCTTCGGTGATGGCGTCGAGATATTCCGGCACGCCCTGCAGCTTCAGGTGCCCGACGATCTTCTCGACCTCGTCATCGGAGACGAACGGCCCGTGCACGCGCTGGATGCGGCCGCCGCCGGCCATGTAGAGCATGTCGCCCATGCCGAGCAGCTGCTCGGCGCCCTGCTCTCCCAAAATTGTGCGGCTGTCGATCTTCGACGTCACCTGGAAGGAGATGCGGGTCGGGAAATTGGCTTTGATGGTGCCGGTGATGACGTCGACCGAGGGACGTTGCGTCGCCATGATCACATGGATGCCCGCGGCGCGCGCCATCTGCGCCAGGCGCTGGACGGCGCCTTCGATGTCCTTGCCGGCGACCATCATCAGGTCGGCCATTTCATCGATGATGACGACGATGTAAGGCATCGGCTCGAGATCGAGATTCTCGGTCTCGTAGATCGCCTCGCCGGTCTGGCGGTCGAATCCGGTCTGCACGGTGCGCGAGATCTTTTCGCCCTTCTTCTCGGCCTGCTGCACGCGCGCGTTGAAACCATCGATGTTGCGCACGCCGACCTTGGACATCTTTCGGTAGCGGTCCTCCATCTCGCGCACGGTCCATTTCAGCGCCACCACCGCCTTCTTCGGGTCGGTCACGACCGGTGTCAAAAGATGCGGAATGCCGTCATAGACGGAGAGTTCGAGCATCTTCGGGTCGATCATGATCAGCCGGCATTCCTGCGGGGTGAGCCGGTAGAGCAGCGAGAGGATCATGGTGTTGATGGCGACCGACTTGCCCGAACCGGTGGTGCCGGCGACCAGCACGTGCGGCATCTTGGCGATGTCGACGATGACGGCCTCGCCATTGATGGTCTTGCCCAGCGCCAGCGCCAGCTTGGCCTTGGTGGTCTCGAAGTCGCGGCTGGCCATGATCTCTCTGAGATAAACGGTCTCGCGCTTGGCGTTTGGCAGTTCGATGCCGATGGCATTGCGGCCCGGTACGACGGCGACGCGGCAGGCAATCGCGCTCATTGAGCGTGCGATGTCGTCGGAGAGGCCGATCACCCGCGACGACTTGATGCCCGGCGCCGGTTCGAGCTCGTAGAGGGTGACCACCGGACCCGGGCGAACGGCAATGATTTCGCCCTTGACGCCGAAATCCTCCAGCACGCCTTCGAGCAGGCGCGCGTTCTGTTCCAGCGCGTCCTTGGAAAGACTTGGGTCGCGCGCGACATTCTTCGGTTCGGACAGGAAATGCAGCGACGGCATTTCGAACATATCCGAGCCGATCAGCGAGGTCTGCGCCTCGCGCTGGACGCGGGCGCCCGGCACGGGTCGCGCTGCGGGCGCCTCGACCCGGGTGGCGGCATCGGAACGGAACTGCTGGACCTTGGCCGTCGGGGCACGTCGCTGGGCGACCGGCTCGTCGTCAAAATCCATGTCCTCGTCGCCGCGGCCGAAGACATCGTCGTCGGCCGGATCGACGGAAACACCGCGGTCGTTGACCATGGCGGCGAAGAATTCCGGCTCGACCCGGGCGCGGCCGTCCTGGCTCATGCGGGATTCGGCGAATTCGGCCGACTCGACTCGTTCGGCGGCACGGCGCCAGGCGCTGGCGCGCGGCTCCATCTCCGGTTCGAACTCGTCCCGCTCCTGCCTGCGGCGCACAGCGCGACGATGCATCCAAGCGCGGAACGAAAGCCACCAATGGGTGATCGCGCCGAGCGCCAGTATGCCCTCGTCGCCCTCGTCCTCGTCATTGTCGAACAGAAGCTCGTCCTCGCGCGGATCCGCGGCGGCCGGTTCTTCCATCACGGCGAAGCCGTTCTTGCGCCCGATCAGCGCCGCGCCATAGGCGAACAGCCAGAGCGCGGGTGCCGCCAGCAATATGGCGAGCACGCTGGCGATCAGCCCGGTCGGATATCCGCCGATGAGGACGCCGGGAATCTTGAGCACCATGTCACCGAAGACGCCGCCGAGGCCGGTGGGCAGCGGCCAGGTCTTGGGCGGAACGATGCAGCCCGCGATCGCGGCGGCGAGCAGCGCGAAACCGCACCAGAACAGCCCGCGCTTGGGCAGCCTGTCGACGCCGCGCGCGGAAAACAGGAGATAGCCCCAGATGACGGCAGGAACCAGCGCGGCGACCGCGGCAAGGCCGAAGAACTGCATGGCGAGGTCGGAGAAGACGGCGCCGGCATAACCCATGGCGTTGGTGACGATGTTGGCGGTGGCGTGCGAGAAGCTCGGGTCGGCGACGTTCCAGGTGGCGAGGCTTGCGACGGCGAAGGCGGTGAACGCGAACAGGCCGGCACCGACCAGACGGCCGACCTGGCGCCGCGCGAATGCCTGGATGCCGTGCCCCGTATCGGTCAGCGCGAGCGGTGCTGAAGCCCCTGAACGCATGCTCTTCCCCGTCAGTGATTGCCTGGCCCGAGCGCATGACGCACTCCGGCAGATTCGGATGCCAGACTAGGCGTGGGAAGGTTAAGGGCGCATTAACTATAAGGCTGCGGCGACCGTCCTTTTAACATCAATACCTCCAGTGTCCGCACCACATGAAAATGGCGGGCGCCCTGGCCCGCCATCCATTCGTCGGGTCGGGTCGCGTGTTACTAGTTGGCGCCGCCGAGCATCTTCACATTGGCGCAGAACTCGGCGTGCGGCTTGCTCATCGCCGCATCCTGGCATTCCTTCATCATGGCCTCCTGCTTCTCCTTCGGCATGGCCATGAAAGCTGTCTTGAATTCCGCCATCGGCTTCATGGTTTTCATGCTGGAATCGGTGAAGAACGGCGCCATGTTGTCCGGCTCGTCCAGTGCGCCGGCAAATGCAAAGCCGCTGACCATGGAAAGCGCGAGCGCCCCGAGGCAGATATTCTTGAGGTTCATGAGAAAATTCCTTCCCTGTGTTTCAAAACGCGAGCGTCAGAACGACGGTCGCCTCCACAGTTCGGAGACTGGCTGGTCGATGTTTCCTCGAAAATCTGATTCACGCGAACGTGATTGCGCGAAGTTGATCTTCACCAGAAGGAATTGCCAAAAAAAGAGGCCCGGAGCGATCCGGGCCTCAAGGCGTGAGGTCCTTGTGGGAGCGTCACGACGGGATGCTTTTCAAAGCAATTCCAGGAAAAGGGATTCGCGGTTTTCCGTCCGGAATTGCGCGGCAAACGTGGGACCGGCGGGAGGAGGTTTCCGCCGGTCCCTTGGCAAGGATGCCTTACGGCACCACTTCGCCATGCTGGGAGATGTCGAGGCCTTCGACCTCTTCCTGGGTCGACGGACGCAGGCTGACCAGCGCCTTGACGACGTAGAGGATGACGAAGGTGGCGACCGCCGTCCAGATAATGGTGACGGCGACACCGTAGATCTGCTTGCCGAGCGAAGCGCCCGACGAGAGGCTGTTTATCGCCGGGTCGGCAAGCACGCCGGTCAGCAGGGCGCCGACCACGCCGCCGACGCCATGCACGCCGAAGGCATCGAGCGAGTCGTCATAGCCGAACATGTGCTTCACCTTGACCGCCGAGAGGTAGCAGACGACGCCAGCCACGATACCGACGATGAAGGCGCCGGTCGGGTTGACGAAACCGGAAGCCGGCGTCACCGCGACGAGGCCGGCGACGGCGCCCGAGATGATGCCGAGCACGGAAGGCTTCTTGGCGATGATCCATTCGGCGAACATCCAGGCCAATGCCGCAGCGGCGGTGGCAACCTGGGTGTTGAGCATGGCGGCACCGGCAAGGCCGTCAGCCGCCAGTTCCGAACCGGCGTTGAAGCCGAACCAGCCGACCCACAGCAGCGATGCGCCGATGACCGAATAGACCAGGTTATGCGGCGCCATGTTGGTGGTGCCATAGCCTTCGCGCTTGCCGAGCACCAGCGCGCAGACGAGGCCCGCGACACCGGCATTGATGTGGACGACCGTGCCGCCGGCGAAGTCGAGAACGCCAGCCGTACCGAGGAAGCCGCCACCCCAGACCCAATGCGCGATCGGCACGTAGACGATCAGCAGCCACAGCGCCATGAAGATCAGCAGTGCCGAGAACTTGAAGCGCTCGGCGAAGGCGCCGGCAATCAGCGCCGGCGTGATGATGGCGAACGTCATCTGGAACATCGAGAAGACGAATTCAGGGATGTTGGCCACACCCGGCAGCCACAGGCTGGCCGTGGTGATGCCGTGGTGGAAGAATTTCGAAGTGCCGCCGAGATAGGCATTCATGCCGCCGCCGTCGGAAAAGGCCAGCGAATAGCCGAACATGAACCAAAGCACCGTCACCAGGCACGTGATGGCGAAGCTCTGCATGATGGTGGCGAGCACGTTCTTCTTGCGCACCATGCCGCCGTAAAACAGCGCCAGGCCCGGGATGGTCATCATCAGCACCAGCGCCGTCGAGGTCAGCATCCAGGCGGTGTTGCCGGTATCGAGCACCGGGGCCGGAGTGGCGGCCGGCGCGGCAGCCGCGGCAGCGGGTGCGGCTTCCTGCGCGAAAGCGGCGACGCTGCCCAACGCTGCAAGAGCGAGCGAGCCCAGCAGGGCCGCCCTTCCCGTCGTCTTCAAGGTGGAAGGAATATTCATTGAACTCTCCATTGGAATACGTGTTCGCCGCTCAGAGCGCGTCGCTGTCTGTTTCGCCGGTACGGATGCGCACCGCCTGGTCGATGCCGAAGACGAAGATCTTGCCGTCGCCGATCTGGCCGGTCTTGGCCGCGGCGGTGATGGCTTCGACGGCCTTGTCGACCATGTCTGCCGCGACCGCGACTTCGATCTTGATCTTCGGCAGGAAGGAGACCGCGTATTCCGCCCCGCGATAGATTTCAGTATGTCCCTTCTGACGCCCGTAGCCTTTGACTTCGGTGACGGTCAGGCCCTGGATGCCGACGGCGGTAAGCGCTTCGCGTACCTCGTCGAGCTTGAACGGCTTGATGATTGCCATCACGATTTTCATAAGGTTTCACCCTTTGCTGTTGCGGACCCCCGCGTTTGCACACCTTCACCGATCCCAAAGAGCCGGAGAGTGCTCCCAAGGATTCAAGCTCCGTGCCAACTGCCGAAGCAGGGTGTTAACTCATTGTAAACAAAGGGATTGGAGCGGCCGGGGCCGGCAGGTGCCTGCGTGTGCGGCGCACCATCCGATTAAAAAATAGGCATTTTTGCGAAATTGCCTATTTTGCCGGCTTTGGGCGTGACTACAAAATATGGAACCGGCTTTCGGAAAGAATCTTGCTCAAACAAGACTCGCGATGCTCAACGCTTGAGCCGGATCAACCCCTCCTGGGCCATCGAGGCGATCAGCGTGCCGTCACGGGCATAGAGCGTGCCGCGGCTGAAACCGCGCGATCCCGAGCTCGAGGGACTGTCCTGCGCGTAGAGCAGCCAGCCGTCGAGCGAATGCGGCCGGTGGAACCACATCGAATGGTCGAGGCTGGCGGCCTGGATGTCGGGATCGAACAGGCCGCGCCCATGCGCGAAGGTCGAGGTGTCGAGCAGCGTCATGTCGGAGAGATAGGCGAGCAGCACCGACTGCAGCGCGCGATCGTCGGGAACCGGGCCGGCAAGGCGGATCCAGACATTCTGCCGGGGCGGCAGCTTGTCGCGGCTTTCATAGTGCTGGAGATTGACGGGCCGCAGTTCCAGCGGCCGCTCGCGCGCCCAGAAGCGGCGCACCGCCTCCGGCACCCGGTCGGCGGTTTCGAGTAGCTCGCGCTGCGTCTTCAGACCTTCCGGGGGCGGCACGTCGTCGGGCAGCGCGAACTGGTGCTCGAGCCCCTTCTCGTCGACCTGGAACGAAGCCTCCAGCGAAAAGATCGCCTGTCCGTGCTGGATCGCCAGCACGCGCCGCGTGGTGAAGGAACCGCCGTCGCGGATGCGGTCGACCTCGTAGATGATCGGCACCTTGATGTCGCCCGGCCGCATGAAATAGCCATGCAGCGAATGTACGAAACGGTCCGGCTCGACCGTTCGCTGCGCCGCCACCAGCGCCTGCGCGATCGTCTGGCCGCCGAACACGCGCTGCCATTCCACCTGGGGGCTGCGACCACGATACAGATTGTGTTCCAGCCTCTCGAGGTCGAGAATGCGCAGAAGCTCGTCGATCGCCGCCGTCATGTTTTGTGACCTCGCCGCAAAATTGCTATGGCGGTTTCCGACAGGAAGAACGAGCCGTCAAGGGCGCAGGGCCCCGGTCGGCGCGCAAGGAGCTAGGACAATGGAACGCAAGGCGGACGCCAAGACCAGATCCGGGCTCGATGTCCTCGTCGCCGGCGCCGGCTATGTCGGCCTGGCCGCCGCCGTCTCGCTGAAGCAGGCCCGACCGGGCCTTGCCGTGGCGCTGGTCGATGCGGCGCCCGCCGGTTCCTGGCAAAGGGATGGCCGCGCCTCGGCCATCGCCGCGGCCGCCTGCCGCATGCTCGACCAGCTCGGCGTCTGGGCCGAGATCGCGCCGCGGGCGCAGGCGATCACCGAGATGATCATTACTGATTCACGCAGCGCCGATCCGGTGCGCCCGGTCTTCCTGACCTTCGGCGGCGAGGTGGCGCCGGGCGAACCCTTCGCCCACATGGTCGCCAACAGGGCGTTGAACGGCGCCTTGCGGGCCAAGGCCGAAAGGCTCGGTGTCGACATCATCGAAGGCGTGGCGGTGCAAGGTTTTGAAACCAATGGCGCCGGCATCACGGTGCATCTGGCCGACGGCGCTACGTTGACGGCGCGGCTGCTGGTTGCCGCCGACGGTGTCAATTCGAAACTGCGCGACATGGCTGGCATCAAGACGGTCAAGTGGGAATACGGCCAGTCCGGCATCGTCTGCACCGTGGCGCATGAACGCCCGCACAATGGCCGCGCCGAAGAACATTTCCTTCCCGCCGGCCCCTTCGCCACGCTGCCGCTGAAACCCGACGAGGACGGCACCAACCGTTCGTCGATCGTCTGGGTCGAACGGTCGGAAGATGCGAAAACGCTCGTGGAAGGCGATGATCTCGTCTTCGAACATGAACTCGAACAGCGCTTCGGCCTCAAGCTTGGGGAAATCCGCGTCGCCGACAAGCCGCGCGCCTGGCCGCTCGGCCTGACCATCGCGCGCGCCTTCGTCGCGCCGCGCATCGCGCTTGCCGGCGATGCCGCCCATGGCATCCATCCGATCGCCGGACAGGGCCTCAATCTCGGCTTCAAGGATGTGGCCGCATTTGCCGAGGTGATCGTCGAAGCCGACCGGCTCGGCCAGGACATCGGCGCGCTCGACGTGCTGGAACGCTACCAGCAATGGCGCCGCTTCGACACGGTGCAGATGGGCATCACGACCGATGTGCTGAACCGGCTGTTTTCCAACGACATCACCCCGCTGCGCACCGTTCGCGACATCGGCCTCGGCCTCGTCGAACGCATGCCACGGCTGAAGGAGTTCTTCATCCGCCAGGCGTCGGGGCTTTCGGCCGGCACGCCGCGGCTATTGAAAGGCGAGGCGATCTGATCGCCTGTCGCGGGCTAGAGCGTTTCATCGCTTGATTGAATCGGAAGGGATTCCCGGTCGGTCGGATTTGTGATTCAAGATGCTGGCTGGATAGGAGGCCAGCATCTGATGGTTCGACCTCTTTCCGATGATCTTCGCGAGCGGGTTGTGGCGGCGGTTTTGGGTGGCGAGAGCCGCCGGTCGGCCGCCCAACGGTTCGGTATTGCGAATTCGACGGCGGTGAAGTTGTTGCAGCGCCATCGGGCGACTGGCTCGGTTGCGCCTGGCAAGATGGGCGGACATCGCAAAAGGGTGCTGGAGCCGCACCGTGCTTTTATCGAGGGCCGTCTGCGTGAAACACCGCATCTGACGCTGCATGGTCTGAAGGATGAGTTGGCCGCTCGCGGGGTCAAGGTCTCGCACAACGCAGTGTGGCAGTTCCTGCGCCGCGAAGGCCTGAGCTTTAAAAAAAACGTTGTTCGCCCTTGAGCAGGCACGCGCCGATATTGCCCGCAGGCGGCAGCGATGGCGATCCTGGCAGGCCGGCCTCGATCCGCAGTGCCTGGTCTTCATCGATGAGACCTGGATCAAGACCAACATGGCTCCGCTGCGCGGCTGGGGGCCGAAGGGCAAGCGGCTGCGCGGCCTAGCTCCGTACGGCCACTGGCGCACGCTGACTTTCCTCGGCGCGCTGCGCTGTGATCGGCTCGCGGCCCCTTGCGTCTTCGACGGGCCGATCAACGGCCAATGCTTTCGGGCCTATGTCGAACAGCAGCTCATCACCGTGCTGAAACCCGGCGATATCGTCGTCATGGACAACCTGGGAAGCCATAAGTCGGCCGCCATCAGGCAAATGATCAAGGCCGCTGGCGCCAGACTCTGGTACCTGCCGCCCTACTCACCGGATCTCAATCCGATCGAGCAGGCCTTCGCCAAGATCAAGCACTGGATGCGCCAGGCGCAGAAACGCACCGTCGAGGACACTTGGCGCCACATCGGCCACCTCGTCGAAACCATCGAGGCAGCCGAATGCAAGAACTACTTCGAAAACGCCGGATACGCTTCCGTCAAAACATGAAAGACTCTAGTTGACCTCGAAGCCGAGCTTCTGGCGCAAGCGCAATATCCTCTGGTCGGATATCTGCAGGCGCTGCTCGCCGCCCTGGGCGACGCGGTTCACCATCTGCAGCAGATCGTTTCGTTCCGCGATGTCGAGACGCTCGCGCAGGAACGGCGCCAGCTTGTCGATGACGACAGTGGCATCGTCGATCTGCGACGCCGCCCACTTGGCATAGATCACCGCCTCATCCGTCTTCTTCTTGTTGGCGATCTCGGAAATCACCGACCGGATGACAGCCTCGCGCTGCGGCAGGATAGGGCCATTCTCGGAGACGATAGATGCAATCAGCGTCGCGGCGGCCACTACCGGATCGTCGATCGCCGTCAGCGGCGAGAGTGCGGCCTGCTTGCGCAGCTTCTTGCGCCTGATGTTGCCTTGCACGCGCCCGACGACGTCGGCGACCTCGCGCGCGGCGTCGTTCATGGCCTTCATCCGGTACCACCACAACGCCGCCGCTCCGAGCACGCCAAGGACAGCAATCAGGAAAGGCATGTCCAAATCCCCCAAGGTCTTGAACGACGATAGGAGAACTCGTGGCTCGCTTCAACACGCAAGAGTTGAGCCCGGCAAAACGGGACGTTCGCTCGACCGAACGTCCTCGGTTTCCAAGTGACCGCAACGCATGACGGGGATTATGACCCCGGCACGTTGTAGATCGCGCGCACCTCGATGGAACCGATTTCGCCCAGCGGAATCTCGCCGGCGATGTCCAGCGCCTCGTCGAAATCCTTCGCTTCGATCATGACGAACCCGAGCAACTGCTCTTTGGTTTCCGCGAACGGGCCGTCGGTGACAAGTCTCTTGCCCTTGCGTCTGCGGACGGTTTTCGAGGTTTTCACCGATTGCAGCGCCTGCGCGATAATCAGCATACCGCGTTGGTCCAATGACCGGTCATGGGCCATCGAATCGGCGTCGAGCTTGGCCAACCGCTCTGTCGTCATGGCATGGAGATCTTTCTCTTCGCCGTAGACCAGGCAAACATACTGCATGTCCATCTCCTTATCGTAACGAACCATAGGATGAGGCGATCAAGTTGTCAGCCGGGCCTTTGTCCGCCGCATGATCGAGGAAGCACACCCCGACCCCGATGATGGCGACCGCCACAAGCAGCCGGCCAAAGCCGGACGCCGGCTGCCGCAACCAGTCGATTTCTTGTCCGCCTGCCTTGCGGCCGGTGCCTGTCCAGTGAGCAGAAAATAGATTGTTCATGTGAACCTCCATCCGCCACGAAATCCGTGGCCGCTCGCAGGACGGCCGAGGCAGATGGAATTCGACATTTTTGCACGCACATTTTTTCAGAAATGAAAAGCGAACGCCTCAGCCGGCACCTCGTCGAAAGAGCGCAGTGGCCTTCGCGTCTGCCCGCGCTATAGTTGACCGGACGCTGATCGACAGGCTTACCCAAATCAACCCAGGAGGACTCCATGGACCGCACCGCAAACGCCGTCTGGAAAGGCAATCTGAAAGAGGGCAAGGGCACGCTCGACACCCAGAGCGGAACCCTGAAAGGCACGCCCTATTCGTTCAAGGCGCGCTTCGAGGACGAAAGCGGCAAATCCGGCACCAATCCGGAAGAACTGATCGCCGCCGCGCACTCCGGCTGCTACGCCATGCAGCTCTCCCATTTCCTGGCCGAGAACGGCACGCCGGCGGAAGAACTCGACGCCAAGGCTGTGGTGACGCTGGTTCCAGGCACAGGCATCACCGGCAGCGCGATCACGCTGGTCGGCAAGGTGCCCGGCATCGATGCCGCGAAATTCAAGGAATTGGCCGAGAAGGCCAAGGCCGAATGCCCGGTCTCCCAGGCGCTCGGCGCGATCAAGGTTTCGCTCGACGCCAGGCTTGGCTGATGAGCCTGGTCTGAAATGAGAAACGCCGGCCCCAGGGCCGGCGTTTCTGCATCGGAGATTGGCGAAAGCGGTCGCGGCATCCAATCTCCCCCTCGTGGGGGAGATGTCCGGCAGGACAAAGAGGGGCGCTGTCCCGCCGACGTTTCGGATTGGCGGCCTCAACCGCCCAGCGCGTCAAGCCGCGCACGAAGGGCTGCGACTTCCTGCTCCAGCCCTTCCACCCTCGCCTCCAGGTCGGAGACGGGGATAGTCGGCGCACTCCGGTGCGCCGATAGAGCGGCAACATCGACGGGGCCAGCGAGGAGATGCACGTAGCGGTCCTCGCGCTGGCCCGGCCCGCGCGGGATTTCCTGGACCAGCGGTGGCCTGCGGCCGATCAGCATGTCGAGTTCACCGCGCAGGTCTTCGATCGACGAAAACCGCGCCATGCGCTCAGCGCGCGCCAGCAGCTCATGCGCCGTCTGTGGTCCGCGCAGCAGGAGCAGGCCGAGCAGCGCCGTTTGCGGCGTGGTCAGCGAGAAGCGCTGCGCCATCTGATGCTCATAACGCTCCACGCGCGAGCCGAACATCTGCCGCACGAGTCCTTTCTGCTCAAGCAGCTTCAGGGCCCGGTGCACCTCTGTCTGTTCCAGGGCCATGACAGGCTCGCGTGCCGTCTTCTGGTTGGCTGCGGCAAGTGCCGCGTTGAGCGTCAGCGGATAGACGTCCGGCGTCAGCTCCTTCTTCTCGATCAGGCAGCCGAGCACGCGCACTTCGACGGGAGAGAGAACAGGAAGGTCGTCGCTCATTGAGATCGCTATCCTTTCGAAAGCCGGAGGGACAACGCGAAGGATCGCGGCCTACCGCCGGACTAAACCCTTCTCTCCACCATCATCTTCTTGATCTCGGCGATCGCCTTCGCGGGATTCAGCCCCTTCGGACAGGTCTGCGCGCAGTTCATGATGGTGTGGCAGCGATAGAGCCGGAACGGGTCTTCGAGATTGTCGAGCCGTTCGCCCTTGGCCTCGTCACGGCTGTCGATCAGCCAGCGATAGGCCTGCAGCAGCGTCGCCGGGCCGAGATAGCGGTCGCCGTTCCACCAGTAGCTCGGGCACGAGGTGGAGCAGCATGCGCACAGGATGCACTCGTAAAGCCCGTCGAGCTTTTCGCGGTCCCCATGGCTCTGCAGCCATTCCTTGGCCGGCGTTGGCGACACCGTCTTCAGCCATGGCTCGATCGAGGCGTGCTGGGCGTAGAAATTGGTAAGGTCGGGCACCAGGTCCTTGATCACGGGCATATGCGGCAGCGGATAGACCTTGATCGCGCCTGAAACGTCGTCGCAGCCCTTGGTACAGGCAAGCGTGTTCGAACCGTCGATGTTCATGGCGCAAGAGCCGCAAATGCCCTCGCGGCAGGAGCGGCGCAGCGTCAGCGTCGGGTCGATCTTGTTCTTGATCCACAGCAGCGCGTCGAGCACCATCGGCCCGCAATCGTCCATATCGACGAAATAGGTGTCCATGCGCGGGTTCTCGTCATCGTCCGGCGACCAGCGATAGATGCGATATTCGCGCAGATTGGTGGCACCCTCCGGCTTCGGCCAGGTCTTGCCCTGTTGTATCTTCGAGTTCTTCGGGAGGGTGAGTTCGACCATTACCTCAGGTCCTTTCGGATGACGAGCTTCAGCCCGGACCAGATTTCATTCACGGCGGCGACCTTGACGTCGACAAGGTCGAGCTTCAGCGCTTCAGCGCGGACAACGCCTTCGGTGACATCGGTGTCCACTTTCGACGCCTTCTTCGGCCAGGAGACCCAGATCATGCCGTCGCGTTTGATCGCCGCTTCGACATAGCCGAGGCGACCCTCGATCTCGGCGCGCTGCCGGGTGAAGGCGTGGACGGCGTCGTATTTCAGGGTTGCGCCCGAAATGCCGGACCATTCGGCCAGCCGGTCGACCTCGGCAAAATCGACGGCCTCAGTGAGGCTCTCGAGTTCGGTTGGCAGCGCGATAAAGGCGGCAATCATGCCGTCCTTCAGGCCGAGCTTGGCCGGAAGGGGCGTGCCGGAATATCCCGCCGCCGTCGCCACTGTCAGTACACCCTGGCCTTCGGCGCGATCTTGGCGAGACTGATGCCGCCGTCTTTCTCCGCCACCAGTGGCTCGGTGTGCACCGGCCGGTAGGTCAGCGTCACCGCACCGTCCTCGCCGAGACGGGCGAGCGTGTGCTTGCGCCAGTTGGCGTCGTCGCGGGCGGAAAAATCTTCCCGCGCGTGCGCGCCACGGCTCTCCTTGCGCGCCTCGGCGCCATGGACGGTGGTGATGGCGTTGGCCATCAGGTTTTCCAGCTCCAGCGTCTCGACCAGGTCCGAATTCCAGATCATCGAGCGGTCGAACACCTTTATGTCCTTGAGCTCGGTCCAGATTTGCGAAATGCGCCTGCAGCCGTTTTCGAGCGATTCCTGCGTACGGAACACGGCTGCGTCCTCCTGCATCGCCTTCTGCATCTTTTCGCGCAGAACCGCCGTCGGCGTCGAACCGTTGGCATGGCGCAGCCGGTCGAAGCGGTCCATGATCTTGTCGACCGAAGCCTGGTTGGGCGACGGAATCGCCGCCTTGCGGTCGATGACTTGGCCGGCGCGGATCGCCGCGGCGCGGCCGAACACCACCAGATCGATCAGCGAGTTCGAGCCCAGCCGGTTGGCGCCGTGCACGGAAGCGCAGCCCGCCTCGCCCACCGCCATCAGGCCGGGCGAGACCCGGTCGGGGTTTTCGGCGGTCGGGTTGAGCACCTCGCCCCAGTAATTGGTCGGCACGCCGCCCATATTGTAATGCACCGTCGGCAGCACCGGGATCGGCTCCTTGGTCAGGTCGACACCGGCGAAGATTTTTGCCGACTCCGAAATGCCCGGAAGCCGTTCGTGCAGAACCGCCGGATCGAGATGATCGAGGTGCAGGAAGATGTGGTCCTTGTTCTTGCCGACGCCGCGGCCCTCGCGGATTTCCAGCGTCATGCATCGCGAGACGACGTCGCGCGAGGCGAGGTCCTTGGCCGACGGTGCGTAGCGCTCCATGAAGCGCTCGCCCTCGGAGTTGACGAGGTAGCCGCCCTCGCCGCGCGCGCCCTCGGTGATCAGGCATCCGGCGCCGTAAATGCCGGTCGGATGGAACTGCACGAACTCCATGTCCTGCAGGGGAAGCCCGGCCCGTGCGGCCATGCCGCCGCCGTCCCCGGTGCAGGTGTGCGCCGAGGTGGCGGAGAAATAAGCGCGCCCATAACCGCCGGTCGCCAGCACCACCATCTTGGCCGAGAAGCGGTGAATGGTGCCGTCATCGAGATTCCACGCCACGACGCCGGTGCAGGTGCCGTCCGGCTCCATGATCAGGTCGAGCGCGAAATACTCGATGAAGAACTGCGCGTTGTTCTTCAGCGACTGGCCGTAGAGCGTATGCAGGATGGCGTGGCCGGTGCGGTCGGCCGCGGCGCAGGTGCGCTGCACGGGCGGGCCGTCGCCATAGTTCATCATGTGGCCGCCGAACGGTCGCTGGTAGATCGTGCCTTCTTCGGTGCGCGAGAAAGGCACGCCGTAATGTTCGAGTTCGTAGACCGCGGCCGGCGCCTCGCGCACCATGTATTCCATGGCATCGACATCGCCCAGCCAGTCCGACCCCTTGACGGTGTCGTACATGTGCCACTGCCAGGAATCCGGCCCCATATTGGAGAGCGAGGCGGCGATGCCGCCTTGCGCGGCGACCGTATGCGAGCGCGTCGGGAACACTTTGGTGATGCAGGCGGTGCGCAGGCCCTGTTCGGCCATGCCGAGCGTGGCGCGCAGGCCAGCGCCCCCGGCGCCGACGATCACCACGTCGAACTTGTGGTCGACAAAGGTATAGCCTGCCGCGTTGGCTGATTTCGTGTCCTGGGCCAAGACTTCAGCCTCCGAATGCCAGTTTCAGCAGGGCGAAGAGCGAAGCGACGCCGACCGCTATGGTGAAGAATGTGTTGAGGGCGATCAGCGCCAGCTTCATGCCTTCGCCATGCACATAGTCCTCGATGATCACCTGCATGCCGATCCGCATATGGTAGAGCGGCGAGATGAGCACCAGGGCCATGACCAACGCCACGAACGGGTTGGCGAGCGCTGCCCGCACCTGCGCATAACCGGCACCGTTGAGCGCGATCAGCAACCCGGTGAAAAACAGGATCAGCGGGATGTTGGCGATCGCCGTCAGCCGCTGGCGCCAGAAATGCCCGGTGCCTTCGCGGGCCGAGCCCAAGCCGCGCACCTTGGCGAGCGGAGTGCGCATGTCGATGTTTTTCGCACTCATCACAAAGTTCCCCGCGCCATATAGCCGGCGATCCAGATCAAGAGTGTGAGCAGGACCGAGCCGGCAAGCGTCGCCCAGGCGATCTTCGAGGCCGTGTGTTTTTCAAGTCCGGCGCCGGTATCCCAGATCAGATGGCGGACACCGCCCAGCATGTGATGCATGAGAGCCCAGGTGTAGCCGAACAGGATGAGCCGGCCGAGCCACGTGCCGAACGCCCAGTTCACCCAGTCGAAAGCACCCTGCGAACTTGCCGCCGCCATCAGCCAGACGGCGACCAGCAGCGTGCCGAAATAGAGCGCCCCCCCGGTGATGCGATGGATGATCGACATCGTCATGGTGATCGGCGGCCGGTAGACCGTCAGGTGCGGCGAAAGCGGCCTTTCGCGTCTGGCTTGGGTGGCTGGTGATTTGCTCATGGCTGCCCCAGTTCGGCGTCTCCCGCCTCAGGTGGAAATGCGGCATTGCCGCTTCCGGTTGCGACTTCGGACAGCCGGTTTCTAATGCTCTTTTTGCACCGCGTCAAAGCCAGAAAACCGTTTCGAAAACGTAATTTAGTCTGACTAAAAGGCCGGATGCGGCTTCAATCGATTAGCGGCTGAGCACCCGAAGCCGGCTCGATATCGTTGCAGTGCAGCATGTCTGGCCCGAGGCGCTGCCGTGCCGGGATTTGCATCAGCGGGTGCAGGTCTGCGGCGTCGACCCCCTCTTCATCACCAGCGCCTCGCGCCCGTCGATCACGATTGCGTCATGCGTCACCGCCTGGTAGCGGCTGCTCTGGTTTGCCGGCGATGCCGCGAACTCCTCGGTGGCGCCTTCCTGCCCGACCACGCGCAGCGACGTGCCGAGATTTTGGATGGTGATCATGCCGCCATTGCCGCACCTATAGGTGGCCATGCCCGTGGTGAGGCGTGGCGCGGTGAGGTCCGTGGTGATCTTGGTTGCCGGTGGCGCGGGCTGTTGCTGGGCGGGAGCGGCAGGCGGCACCACGGGTGTAACCCTGCTCGCGGCCTTGGGCGCGCCGTCTTCCGGCACACAGGCACCGGCCGCGAAAAGCAGCGGAATAATGAACGACACCCGAACCGTTCGGCCAAACATCATGTGCTGCCCCCTCATGCCCCGAGGCACGCTAGCCACGCGGCGCGGCAAGATCAAGTTCGCCCGACCGGCCATGTCGACCGGTTGGTGACATCGGCGGCGAACTGCAAAAATTAACCATGTTCATTAAGAAACGGCCATTGAGCCGCTCCTCCCCTTAACAAAGGTTAAGAAAGAGTTAATTTCCGATTCGGATCAGATCGGGGCGCGATCTCTCTCGCGCCGACAAAGGGAGAGCGACATGCATTCCAACTCAGTGCGGGCCAAATCGGTGCGGGCCAAACTGGTCCGGACAAGCCTCGCGGTCACGCTGGCCGCACTTGCCGTTGCGGTGGCCGCGCCGGCCGAGGCCGGCTTGCGCCATCACGACCGCGTCTACGCCGATTCGTTCGGCAATCTCGTCATCGACAGCGCCGCCGGCTACAAGCGCATCATCGTCGGCGAAGGCAAGCTGGCCAAACAACTGTCCGACTACACCAGCGCCGGCCAGCCCAAGATAATCTACCAGAATGAATCCGACGACATATCGGGCGACGGCGACTGCTATCGCCCGCCGGTGTTCGTCAAGGGCCGCTCCTATATGTACGGCCTTTCCGACGGCGAGATGCCGGAGCTCAGCCCCTGCCGCTGATACGGGCCTGGCCGATTCTTACCACGGCCAGCCCATCGGCTGGCCCGGTGGAGACACGCACGCAGTCGCGCCCGGCATTCTTTGCCAGGTAGAGCGCTTCATCCGCACGCCGCATCAGGTCTGAGAAACCCTCGCCCATGTGAAGCTCGGCAATGCCGAAGCTCGACGTGCAGCGCGTGTCGGGCGGCAACCCGTTGACGGGCGAAGCGCCGAATGCATGGCGGATGCCTTCCGCGAACAGCCGGGCGGCTGCAAGGTTGGCTCCTGTCAGGATAATAGCGAACTCCTCGCCACCGATGCGGCCAACCACGTGATGACCCTCGGCCGCCTCTCGCAGCAGGCCGGCGAAGGTCTCGATCACCCGATCGCCGGAGGCATGCCCGAAACTGTCGTTGACGCTCTTGAAATGATCGAGATCGGCAATGACCATTGCCACCGGCGCGCCCAGGCGCGTGGCGTCGTGCACGGCCAGCTCCGCGTGACGCGTGAAACCGCCACGGTTGAGCAGGCCCGACAGCGTGTCCACCTCCGACTTCGACGTCACTTCGGCAAGCACTTCGCGAACGAGAATGGCCAGCATCAGCAGAGCCAGCGCCAGCGCAAAGACAGTGCCCAGCGACTGCGACACCAGCGCGTAACTGCTTTGCAGATAAGCCTGCGGATTGGCGCCCCAGCCGCCGAGCGCATCCGCGATGAACGGCTTTGAGGCAAACTGCAGGCCGCTGGCGGCAAGCAACGCCATTAAGATCAGATCGAGCCGACCGCGGCCTTGCCTCGACTGCCAGACGATGCCGAGGCCGGTGAACTGCATGGCTGCGTAGGGAAGCTGGTAGACCATCATGCGGGTGAGCGACTGGCGCGGCAGATCCTGCACGAAATAGACCGCGATGGTGGTGACGGCCAGAAAGAACAGCATCGGCGTCCATGGCGGCGCCACGCCATATTTGCGGGCAAGTCCGCCATTGAAGGCAATGGTGGCGCCAAGGAAAACGGCAAAGGCGGTAACCACCGGAAGCCGCGCGTCGCTGAAGACGGGAATGCTGAATTCGATCGCCGAATAGGCCATGCCCAGGACATAACCTGACGCCAGCCAGCGCGCCGGCGCGCGGCCGGCATCGTGGAACGAGACAGCCATGAAGGATGCCGCCAGCAGGCCGGCGACCGCCAGGTTGATCAACAGGATGAAGTTGGCGCCGCTCATGGATCCTCAAACCCCTGCCGACAGCTAAACATCGCCGGGCGAAAAAGACGTTAACGCCGAGCGCGGATGCGGCGGTCAGCTGGCCCTGAGCGGCTCCGGCACGAACACCGTCTCCGGCCGCTCGTAGGAGACGCGCACGCCGTCGCGGCCATTTTTCTTGGCCTTGTAAAGCGCCTCGTCGGCCCGGCGCAACAAGGGCTCCAGCGTCTCGTCGCCGCTGCGGGCCGCCACGCCGAAGCTGGCGGTGACCTTCGTGCCGGCGGGAAGCCCGTCGACGCCGCCGGCCGAATAGAGTGTGCGCACCGCCTCGGCGAACAGCCGGGCGGCGGCGAGATCGGTCAGCGGCAGGAGCACGGCGAATTCCTCGCCGCCGATGCGCCCCGCGGCACCTCGTGCTCCCGTGGCCGAGCGCAGCTTGGCGGCAAAGTCCGCAATCGCGCGGTCACCGGCGGCATGCCCGTGCACGTCGTTGAGGGCCTTGAAATGGTCGAGGTCGGCCAGCACCAGCGCCACCGGGAATTTGGCCATGGCGCAATGCTGCAGCAGCATGGCGGCGCGCTCCTCGAAACCTCGGCGGTTGAGCAGCCCCGAAAGCGGGTCGGTATGGGTTTCCGTCTTCAGCGCCTTCATCACGTCGAGCGCGGCCGCGGTGAAGAGGCAAAGCGCGATCAGCAGCGACAGCAGTGCGTGCGACAACAACGCCGTCGTCCAGTAGGACGAGCCGTAGAAGCCGTCATAGCTGGCGAAGGGCCCGTGCGCGATGACCACCACCAGGGTGCGCACGAAGAAATTGACGCTGGACAGCAGCGACAGCACGAACAGGATCTTTTCTGTCGGGCCATTGTTGCGCACCGGGCGCAATTCGGCGGCGACGAGCAGGCTGAGGCCGCCGAAACCGAAATTCATCGCCAGGATGCGCCAGGTGAGATCCGGGGTGACGAAGAGAAACCACGCGAACGCCGCAAGGCCGCCGCCCGCCAGCACGGCGATTCCCACACCGGGCACCTTCCTGCCGTAGCGGGCGATGATGGCGCCCGACAGGCAGCAGGCGGCGATGGTGAAGCAGATGTTCGACACCAGCTTGGTCAGCACCACGCCGATCGGCAAGGTGAAATACTGGAACAGGAAGCCGGGCGCCGAGGCGCAGTAGCTGAGCGCCAGCACCGCCAGATAGGGACGATGGCGCTGGTAGAACCACAGCACGAGAAACGCCGCGCCGAGCGCCAGCGCGATCGTCGGATTGAGCAACGCTATGAACAGGCCGGTGTCCAAAGGACCGTGACTTCTCTCGCTTGACGTCACGGAAGACCTTAGGCGGCAAGCCCAAACAAGCCGTTAAGCCAGGGTGTTGGCGCGATATGTCGGCGGGGAACCCGGTGCTGTCGGCAGCGTTCCTCAATTCACAATCCAGGAGCAGGCTATGGCCGACACGATCACATTGACCGACCACGATGCAATCCGTTCATGGGCTGCCGGGCGCGCCGGCTTTCCGGCAATCGTCGACATATCGCCCGAGGCTGGGACGCAGCCCATGCTGAGGCTGGTCTTCGGCCAGAACGCCTATCAGGACCAGGACCAGCCGGAACGGCCCGTCAATGCCGGCGGCTATGAGCTTGTCGAATGGGACGAATGGTTCAAGCTCTTCGAAGAGCAGCAGCTGGCGCTCGTGGTCGCGGCGGACGAACCTGGTCGCCGCGAGGAATTCCACGAGCTCATACGGCGTGACGGCAAGGCCTGACCCGGGCCGCGCCAGGCTTGGGTCAATGCCGAGCCTGGCTTATTTCCAGTCGCGGATGTCGACGAAGTGGCCGGCGATCGCCGCCGCCGCCGCCATCGCCGGCGACACCAGATGGGTGCGGCCCTTGAAGCCTTGCCGGCCCTCGAAATTGCGGTTCGAGGTCGAGGCGCAGCGTTCATGCGGCTTCAGCCGGTCGTCGTTCATGGCCAGGCACATCGAGCAGCCCGGCTCGCGCCAGTCGAAACCGGCGGCGAGAAAGATCTTGTCCAGCCCCTCGGCTTCCGCTTGCTCCTTCACCAGGCCGGAGCCCGGCACGATCATGGCATCGACATGCGGGCTGACCGTCTTGCCTTCGACCACCTTGGCGACGGCGCGCAGATCCTCGATGCGGCCATTGGTGCAGGAGCCGATGAAGACGCGGTCGAGCGTGATGTCGGTGATCTTCGTCCCCGGCGTCAGGCCCATATAGTCGAGCGCGCGCAGCTTGGAGGTGCGCTTGTTCTCGTCGGTGATGTCATCCGGGTTAGGCACGATGCCTTGCACTGAGACGACGTCCTCGGGCGAAGAGCCCCAGGAGACGATCGGCGGCAGTTTCGCCGCGTCGAGCACGATCACCTTGTCGAAATGTGCGCCTTCGTCGGTCCGCAGCGTCTTCCAGTATTCGAGCGCCGCGTCCCAGGCAGCGCCCTTGGGCGCGCGCGGCTTGTCCTTGACATAGGCGAAGGTGGTCTCGTCCGCCGCGATCAGGCCGGCGCGCGCGCCGCCTTCGATCGACATGTTGCAGATCGTCATGCGGCCTTCCATCGACAGCGCACGGATCGCCTCGCCGGCATATTCGATGACATAGCCGGTGCCGCCGGCGGTGCCGATCTCGCCGATGATGGCGAGGATGATGTCCTTGGCGGTGACGCCTTCCGGCAGCACGCCATCGACGCGGACCAGCATGTTCTTGGCCTTGCGCTGGATCAGCGTCTGCGTCGCCAGCACATGCTCGACTTCCGACGTGCCGATGCCATGCGCCAGCGCGCCGAAAGCACCATGGGTGGAGGTGTGGCTGTCGCCGCAGACGATGGTCATGCCCGGCAGCGTAAAGCCCTGCTCAGGTCCGATGATGTGGACGATGCCCTGGCGGATATCGTTCTCGGAATAATACTCGACGCCGAAATCCCTGGCGTTCTTGGCCAGCGCCTCGACCTGGATGCGGCTTTCCTCGTTCTTGATGCCGAACTTGCGCTCGGGCGAGGTCGAGACATTGTGATCGACAACGGCCAGCGTCTTTTCCGGGTGACGGACTTTTCTGCCGCTCATGCGCAGGCCCTCAAAGGCCTGCGGGCTGGTCACTTCATGAACGAGGTGGCGGTCGATATAGAGCAGGCAGGTGCCGTCGTCCTGGCGGTCGACGACATGGTCGTCGAAAATCTTGTCGTAGAGGGTGCGCGGTGCGCTCATGTGCGTAAATCCGTCGATATGAGAATGGGAAAGAACTGATGCCGCAAGCCTGCAGCTGGCCGTCAGGGATCAGCGAAGTCGGCTGGTCAGGGCGCCGGACATGCGCGCGGAGAAGCGCGACGGCAGGCGTTTTCTGTCCTGCAGCACGAATCCCTTGTAGGCCGGATCGCCAAAAAGCTCTTCCATGGCCGGGTAGATAGCAATGTTTTGGGTTTTCGGCAATTGCGGCGTGTCGCCAGCGCTCAGATCACCTCGAACACAAAGGTCCTCACCAGCGCGTCCGGCTCGGCGATCGCATAGCAGCGAAACCACGGGCTTGCCTCAACCGTCCGCCACTTTCCTCCCTGCTCCAATTCATCGAACACCACCTGGAACCCGCCGCTCTCGAAAACCTGGTCGCGCACGGTGAAGATGGCGTGGCCGCCCTTCTTCGTGATGCGCACCAGCTCGTGCAGGCCAGACGCCGGCGCGTGGCTGATGGTGAACACACCGGTGGAGAAGAAGGCGCGGAAATGGCCGTCCGGCCACGGCAGCGGGCCGCCAAGCATCGCCTGCTTCAGCTCGCCGTAGGCATTGCGACTGCCGGCGATCTTGAGCATGTCGTCCGAGAGATCCAGCCCGGCAATGTCACTGTAACCGAGCGCTTTCAAGGAAGGTCCCGACAGGCCGGTGCCGCAGCCGGCGTCGAGCAGCGGCCCCTCGCCCGCCGGCACCTGGCGCGCCACCCAGGCGGTGATCAGGAACGGCAGGAGATAACCGAGCGAGGCGGTTTCGCTGTCATAGGTCGCGGCCCATGCGGTATAGGCTTGCGCCAGCGTTTCGGGCGTATCGGCCGTGTAGACCGAATCCAGCGCCGCATTGGCCTTGTCGATGTTCATGGGCACGCTCCTCCTCCGGTAAGCACCCGAGCCTAACGCTGTCCTGGCCGAAAAACTATTCCTCGTGCCGGCGGCGCAAACGCCGCTCCAGCGCCCTGAGCGACAGCGACAGGCCGACGGTGAGGATGAGATAGATATAGGCTGTTATCGAATAGGTCTCGAAGAAGCGGAACGAGCCGGCCGCATAGACCTTGCCCATCTGCGTGATGTCGGCGACGCCGAGCACCGAGACCAGCGAGGAATCCTTGACCAGGGCGACGAAATCATTGCCGAGCGGCGGCAGGATGGTGCGGATCGCCTGCGGGAACACGACCAGCCGGAAGCGCTGCGCGTGGCTCAGCCCCAAGGCCTTCGCCGCCTCGACCTGGCCTTTCTCGACCGACTGGATGCCGGCCCGGAAAACCTCCGAGATGAAGGCCGAATAGCCGATTGTCAGCGCCATGATGGCGCGCCACAGCAACGACACGTCGCGCACCAGCAGCTCGCCGAGAATGCCGGCGCTCTGCAACGGCGCGGTCAGCGCGTTCCAGGCCGCGACGAAGGCCGGCGCGCCGGCAAACGCGATCCAGAACAGCAGCACCAGGATCGGCACGCCACGGATGATCTCGACATAGAAGCGCGCGATCTGCCGCAGCCAGGTCGAGCCCGACAGGCCCATGAGCGCAATGCCGAGGCCGATGATCGACGCCATGGCGAAAGCAACCACGGTGACGAAGACGGTGATGCCGATGCCCTTTGCGACAGTGGCGAAGACCTGCGCGTAGAGATCGCTGGCCGCGATGGCGAGTGCGGCCGCCAACGCAAGGACGCCGGCAACGGCGAGCCACCAGGGAAAGTCGGGTTTGGAGATGGAGGGGGCTGCCATCAGGTGGCGTAAGAACTGAGAGAGGGACGCGGGCGCAGCCTCAGCGCAACTCCCTGCCCCTCAGACGACTCCTTCAACAAGATTGGCTCACTGCCCCATCTTGTAATCAAGGAACCATTTCTTGTTGAGCGCATCGAGCGTGCCATCCGCCTTGAGCGCCGCGATCGCCGCATTGACCGGCTTCACCAGGTCCGAGCCCTTGGGGAAGATGAAGCCGAAATCCTCGGTGCCGAGCGGGCCGCCGATCAGCTTCAGCTTGCCCTCCGAGGCATCGACATAGCCCTTGCCCGCGGTGCCGTCGGTCAGCACGACGTCGACATCGCCGGATTTCAGCGCCTGCACCGTGGCGCCAAATGTTTCGAATAGTTTGATGCGCGGGTTCTGCTCATTGCCGTCCAGCACGCTGTAGACGGCGGTATAGAATGGCGTGGTGCCCGCCTGCGCGCCGACCAGCCCGTCCTTGAAGGCGCCGAAGGTCTTGGCGTCGGTGAAGCGGCCTTCATCGCCGCGCACCAGCATGAACTGTTCCGAGCGCATATAGGGGTCGGAGAAATCCACCTTCTGCTTGCGGTCGTCCTTGATGGTGATCCCGGTCATGCCGATGTTGTACTGGTTATCCGAAACCGCCTGGATCATCGCGTCCCAGGAGGTGTTCTGGTACTCGACCTTGAAATTGAGCCGCTTGGCGATCTCGTTCATCGCGTCATATTCCCAGCCGATCTGTTTGCCGGTCTTGGCATCGATGAATTGCAGCGGCGGATAGGCATTCTCCGTCACCACCACCACCTTTTTGCCGCCGAGATCGGGCAGCGCCTGCGCGAAGGCGGCAATGGGCGCCAGGACGAGAGCCAGCAGGCCGGCCAGCAGCAATTTTGATTTGGTCATGACAACACTCCCCGGAAATTGAAAGCGCCCGGATATCGACCGGGCTTGCAAGAAATCCGGCGCCGACTTTAGCTTTCCGCAAGCGCCATGCAAGACGGCACGCTGCGTTGGGATGGCCCAAAACGGATTTGGATGCCTTCAATCCGGAGATTTCCGGAACGATCCGTGCCACGGCAATGGACGGCTGCGTTGACGGCTAGGATTTTCCCGTGTCGGGGACCGACGCGTCCGTCGACCGGTCGTCGGCCACAGCGCTACGCAGGCCCGCGACAAGATGGGTGAGTGTGCCGTGCAGGGCCTTCGCTTCGCCTGGTCCGAGCGGGACGCTGCAGGCAAGTGCGGTCGAGACATCCTTCATGCGGGCGCGCAGGGCCTGGCCCTTGGCTGTCGGCTCGACCAGCACCCGGCGCTCGTCCGCGGCATCGCGCCGGCGGGTGACCAGGCCGCCCGCCTCCATCCGCTTGAGCAGCGGCGTCAGCGTCGCTGAATCCAGGCCCAGCGCTTCGCCAAGGTCACCCACCGTGCTCGGCGCACGTTCCCACAGCGCCAGCATCGCCAGGTATTGCGGATAGGTCAGGCCGAGCGGATCGAGCAACGGCCGGTAAAGCTTGGTCATCAGCCCGCTCGCCGAATAGAGCGCGAAGCAGAGCTGCTGATCGAGCCGTGGCACCGGGATCGCCCCGGCGGCCTCCGCCGGGGCCTCGCTGTCTTTCGTTTCGACCTTTGTCGTCATGCCGCCTTTACCGAAAGCGCCACCTCGACATTGCCCCTGATGGCGTTCGAATAGGGGCAAACCTGATGCGCCGCCGATACAAGCGCTTCCGCCGCCGCCTGATCAAGGCCTTTTGTCTCCGCCGCGAGCGCAACGCCGAGCCTGAAGCCCTCGCCGTTGGGAAGCAGGCTGACAGTGGCGGTTACCGCGGCATCTTCGAGCGGCAGTTTCTGCTTGCGCGCGACGAAGCGGACGGCGCTTTCGAAGCAGGCGGCATAGCCGATGGCGAAAAGCTGTTCGGGATTGGTGGCGCCGCCCGGCCCGCCGAGCTCCTTGGGCATCGCCAGGTCGACCTTGAGCAGGCCGTCGCTGGTTTCGCCATGGCCGGCGCGACCGCCGGTCACGTGGGCCTGTGTGGTGTAGAGTGCCATGTCGTAGCCTCCAATCATATTGTGCACGATTATTTAGTACACTATGTAATTGGAGGTCAACCACCGTTCCGCATTCCCGGAGCTGAAAAGCGTTCACAGTCTGGTGAAACGAAAAAGGCGGCCAAAGCCGCCTTTTTCAAAATCCTTCGTCGAACCTTATTCGGCGGGGGTCGCTTCAGCGGCCTTGGCTGCTTCGGCCTCGGCGGCCGCCTTCTTCTCTGCGGCTTGCTTGGCGGCCGTCTCGGCGGCCAGCGCCTGGGCGGCGGCGACCTTCTCGGCCTCGATGCGGGCCTTCTCGGCGTTCAGTGCATCACGCTCCTCATCGTTGAGCTTGCGGGCGCGCACGCCGGTGTTTTCCGAGATACGAGCCGACTTGCCGCGACGATCGCGCAGGTAATAGAGCTTGGCGCGGCGCACCTTGCCGCGGCGCACGATCTCGACGCCTTCGACCATCGGCGAGTAGACTGGGAACACGCGCTCGACGCCTTCGCCGTAGGAGATCTTGCGGACGGTGAAATTTTCCTGGAAGCCGGAACCGGCGCGGGCGATGACGACGCCCTCATAGGCCTGGACGCGGGTGCGGGTGCCTTCGGTCACGCGGACCTGGACGCGCACGGTGTCGCCGGGCTGGAATTCGGGAAGCTTGCGCTTGGCTTCGATCTTGGCGGCCTGTTCGGCCTCGAGCTGACGGATGAGATCCATCTAGAAATCCACTTCTTGTTCTTCCGACAGTCAGAGCGCCCTACGCTCGCCTTGCAGTTCCATTCGACCGCTCGGCTATGTCCTTTGTCTCCAAGACATTTGTCTTCAAAACATCGGGCAGGGGCGACTACACCGTCATTGTTGACGGGTCCGGCAGATTGTTCTTGCCGGTACGGGCGGGCACATACAGCTATTTCGGCGCTTTGTCACGCCTTGCCCATGCATTTTTTGCCGGCATGGCTCCCGGCATGGCACCATCTTAATCCTGCCGTGCCGGGTTGCGCAGGTCCGGCAAGCTCCCTAAGGCAGAAATAGCACACATCCTTACGGCGGCCCTCCATGTCTGTCTTCCACGCCATCCTGCTCTTCCTGGCGGGCTTTCTGTCAGGCGCCGCCAACGCGGTCGCCGGCGGCGGCACCTTCATCACCTTCGGCGCCATGACATTGGTCGGCGTGCCGCCGATCGTCGCCAACGCCACCTCCTCGGTGACGCAATTTCCCGGCTACATCACCTCGACGCTCGCCTACTGGGACGATATCAGGCATTTCTGGCGCGGCGCGCTGCTGCTCTGCCTGATCTCGGCCGGCGGCGCGCTGGCCGGCGCGCTGATCCTGCTGGCGCTCGACAATCCATCCTTTCGCGCCTTGGTGCCGTGGCTGCTTTTGGGCGCGACGGCGCTGTTTGCCGCCGGACCCTGGCTGAAGCCGGCGCCGAAACCTGGACATGAAGCGGCCGTGGGTTCTCTCGCCGGTTCGCTGGCCCAATTCGTCACCGCCATCTATGGCGGCTTCTTCGGCGCCGGCATGGGCGTGATGATGCTGGCCACCCTCGGCCTGACCCAAGCCGGCGATTATCACCGGCTGAATGCCTTGAAGAACATGCTCGCGGTGGTCATCGCCGCTGTCGCCATCGTCGTCTTCGTCTCGGGCGGCGTCGTCGCCTGGCCGCAGGCGATCATCATGATCCCGGCCGGCGCGCTGGGCGGCTATGCCGGCGTCTGGATCGCCAAGCGCGTGCCGCAGAAAATGGTGCGCGGCTTCGTGGTCGCCGTCGGCCTGTTTCTCGCCTTCTACTATTTCACCAAAGGCTGAGCGCCCAGAAGATCGGGCCGCCTCTCCTTCGTCAGCCGCTCTGACTGCTCACGCCGCCAGGCGGCGATCTTCTTGTGATTACCCGAGATCAGCACTTCGGGAATCTCCCTGCCCTCGAATTCCTGCGGCCGCGTGTAATGCGGATGTTCGAGTAGGCCGTTCTCGAAACTCTCTTCCTCACCGGACACGGCATTGCCCATCACGCCGGGCAACAGCCGCACCACGGCGTCGAGCAGCACGAGTGCCGCCGGCTCGCCGCCCGACAGGATGAAATCGCCGATCGAGACTTCCTCCAGGCCGCGCGCGTCGATCACCCGCTGGTCGACACCTTCGAAGCGGCCACACAGGATGACGGCGCCCGGCCCGGCGGCGAGCTCGCGCACGCGCGCCTGCGTCAGCGGTTTGCCGCGCGGGCTCATCAAGAGCCGCGGCCGCAAATCACCGGGAGGCGAAGCATGGTCGACCGCCTTGGCCAGCACATCGGCGCGCATCACCATGCCGGCGCCGCCGCCGGCCGGCGTGTCGTCGACGGTGCGATGCTTGTCGATGGCGAAATCGCGGATCTGGATCGCATCAAGCGACCATGTGCCGGCCTCCAGCGCCCGTCCGGCCAGCGACACGCCGAGCGCGCCGGGAAACATCTCGGGATAGAGCGTCAGCACCGACGCGGCAAAACTCACCGGTTGCCCCCGGCGTCGCGCGGTCCGCGCGGCCTGCCCTTGGGGTCGAAATCGTCCTCGCGCGGCGCCTCACCATCCTCGTCCTCGACCAGACCGGCCGCCACCGGGTCGACGCGGACAAAACCCTCGGCGATCGACACGGCAGGCACGGCGACCTGCGTGAACGGGATAAGCACACCCTTGCGCCCGGCGAGCGTCACATCGAGAATGTCGCCGCCGCCGAAATTGTGCACCGCGACGACCTTGCCGATGGCGGCACCGGTATCATCCCGGATTTCCAGCCCGATCAGGTCGGCATGGTAGAATTCGTCCTCCTCGCCATCATCGGGCAACATCGAGCGGTCGACGAACAGCTCCGTACCGGCAAGCGCTTCGGCCGCGTTGCGGTCGTTGACGCCCTTGAACCGCACCACGACAACGGTGTTGGCAGGCCTTATGTCGGTGATCTGGAAGGCACGGCCGTCCCTGGCGTAGAGCGGCCCGTAGTCGGCCAGCGCCATTGGATCACCGGTGAAGGTTTTCACCCTGAGCTCGCCCTTGATGCCGTGCGCGGCTCCGATCACGGCCATTTGGACGGGGTTTTGGGGTTTGCTCATGGGCGAAAAATCCTTTGCCCCTGCTCTAGCGCCGCCTCGCCGTCATTTCAATGACGGCCTCTTCACCGCTTCCTAACCCGAATACCCGAAAATGCCGCCATGCAGGAATTCCTCATACCGGCAAAACCCGATCTCCAGGCGGCGCGTGAAAGCTGGCTGAAGATGCTGGCGCGCGAACGCCGGCTGTCGCCGCAAACCGTCGAGGCCTATGAGCGCGATTCACGCCAGTTCCTGCACTTCCTTACCGGCCATATCGGCGGACCGCCCGGCATTTCCGATATCTCGGACCTGCGCCCGGCCGATCTGCGCGGCTTCCTCGCCGCTCGCCGCAATGCCGGTGCCGGTGCACGCACGCTTGGCCGCGGATTGGCCGGCATCCGTTCGCTGCTGCGGTTCCTCGAACGACGAGGCCTGGCCAATGCGGCTGGTGCGGCTGCCTTGCGCGCGCCGCGCCAGCCCAAATCGCTGCCCAAGCCGCTGACGGCGAGCGATGCCAGGCACGTGGTCTCCGTCGAGGGTCAGCTAGCCGAAGAGCCCTGGATCGCTGCCCGCAACGCCGCCGTGCTGACGCTGCTCTACGGCTCGGGCCTGCGCATTTCGGAAGCGCTTGGGCTGGCCGGGGCCGATCTGGCATCGGAGGCCGACACCGTGCTGCGCGTCACCGGCAAGGGCGGCAAGACGCGGCTGGTGCCGGTGCTGCCGGTGGCGCTCAGGGCAATCGCCGAATACCGCAGGCTCTGTCCCTACCATCTCGATCCCAAGGGCTTGCTGTTTCGCGGCGCGCGCGGCGGCCCGCTCAACCCGGCCATCATCCAGCGCGACATGGCGAAACTGCGCGCGGCGCTCAACCTGCCTGACACCGCGACGCCGCATGCCTTGCGCCATTCCTTCGCCACCCATTTGCTCGGCCGTGGCGGCGATCTGCGCACCATCCAGGAACTCTTGGGCCACGCCAGCCTGTCGACGACGCAGATCTACACCGGTGTCGACACCGCAAGACTGCTGGAAATCTACGAATCGGCCCACCCCAGGGCCTGAACCCTTCAATTTTGCCGTCCCGATTAACGGTTTTGCCGCTTTTCGGTCCTAGGAATGGGATCATGAAACGCGTCATCGCCATCGCCGACCGTGCAGCTTCCGTCTCGCTGAAACTGCTTGTCGCGCTCAACGTGCTGTTTTTCCTGTCCTTCCTTGCCGTGCTGCTGTTCGCCGCCGGCAGGGCGCACGCGGAAGTCCCGACCTGTACCGGCGCCGACATGCTGTCGGCCTTGCAGAAGGGTAGCCCTGCCACCTACGACAAGATCGAGGCGGAGGCAGCGGCCACGCTCAATGGCAAGGGCCTGCTGTGGAAGCTGGAAAAATCAGGCGAACAGCCATCCTACCTGTTCGGCACCATGCACATGACCGATCCGCGCGTGACCACGCTGCCGGCCTATGCGCAGAAGGCCTTTGACGCCGCCGGCACCCTCATCATCGAGACCACCGACGTGCTCGACAAGCAGAAGATGATGGCGGCGATGCTGAAGGAGCCGGACCTGATGATGTTCACCGACTCCACGACGCTGTCGTCATTGCTGTCGCCGGACGAAGCGGCGGCCATGAACGCCGCGCTCGATGCGCGCGGCATCCCGCCGGCAACGGTCGCCAAGATGAAGCCATGGATGCTGTCGGCCATGATGGCGCTTCCAGCCTGCGAACTCGCCCGCCAGGCCGGCGGAGCGCCGGTGCTCGACGTCAAGCTGGCGGAGAGCGCCAAGGCGGCCGGCAAGCCGGTGGAAGGATTGGAAACGGCCGAGAGCCAGCTCCGCGCCATGGCCTCGCTGCCGCTCGCCTTCCACATGAAGGGCTTGGTCGACACGCTGAAGCTGGGCGACAAGGTCAACGACATCAACGAGACCATGATCGTGCTCTACCAGCGTGGCGACACCGGCATGTTCTGGCCGCTGTTCCGCGCCGCCATGCCCGACGAGCAGGACGATCCCGCGGGTTATGCCGCCTTCGAGGAGACCATGATCACCAGCCGCAACAAGGTGATGGTCGACCATGCCGGGCCGATCCTGGCCAAGGGCAACGCCTTCATGGCGGTCGGCGCGCTGCATCTTCCCGGTCCAGAGGGACTGGTCGAGGATTTCCGCAAAGCCGGCTATACTGTCACCGCCGTCAATTGAGTCGGATGGCAGCGGAGGCCCGCAAACGCCGCGTTTCCGGCGTTTTCCTCCGCTAGCGTGAAACCCAATCAACGGTTGCGCGTTGATGAATGTTGATTGACCATTTTCATTTTCCCGGAGGACACGTTTATGGCGAACACACCAAATCCAAACGATCCGTACAATTCGTCCACCAATGCCCCTCGGCCGAGCGGCGGTGGCGGCAGCCCTTGGCTGATTGCGCTGGTCGTCGTTATTCTGGCGATAGTCGCGTATTACGTTTTCGGAAGAAGTGGCCAGCACCCGGCACCCGCCGAGCCGCCAGCGGCCAGCACACCGGCCCCGGCGCCCGCGCCGGCTGAACCGATGAAGCCCGCTGAGCCGGCCAAGCCAGCCGAACCGGCTCCCGCCCCTGCACCAGCGCCCGCCCCGGCACCAGCCCCGGCTCCCGCGCCTGCACCAGCGCCTGCGCCGGCCCAGTAAGCGGCCCGATACCAAAGACGAACGGCCCGCTGAAAGGCGGGCCGTTTTTGTTTGGTGATGACCGTTGGGGGCCTTGGCGCCAAGCCACTGCGCGCGTTCGTCATCCTCGGGCTTACCCGAGGATCCATGCCGCGACCTCGGCCGAGGAATGCAGAGGAGCAGAATTCCGCACCGCGGGAGCGCTCTAAAATCACGGCATGGATCCCTTGGGCTGCGGAGCAGCTCCAGGGGTCCACGCCGCGTCGCTTCGCTCCTTGCTCCGCCATAGGACGACGAAGCGTTGGGCGCCCTCAGATATGGATCGGCTTGAAGAACGTCGCCAGCGCCGCTTCCTTCACCGCTTCCGACATCGTCGGATGCGCGTGGCAGGTGCGCGCCAGGTCTTCCGACGAGCCGCCGAACTCCATCAGCACCGCCGCCTCGTGGATCATCTCGCCGGCGCCGAAGCCGACGATATGGACGCCGAGCACGCGGTCGCTCTGCTTGTCGGCCAGGATCTTCACGAAACCGTCGGTGTGCAGCATGGCGCGCGCGCGGCCATTGGCGGTGAAGGGAAATTTGCCGACCTTGTAGTCGATGCCGGCCTTCTTCAGCTCTTCCTCGGTCTTGCCGACCGAGGCGATCTCCGGACTGGTGTAGACCACGCTCGGAATGACCTCATAGTTCACATGGCCGGCCTGGCCGGCGATGGTCTCGGCCACCGCCACGCCCTCGTCCTCGGCCTTGTGCGCCAGCATCGGCCCGGCGATGACATCGCCGATGGCATAGATGCCGGGAACATTGGTCCTGAGATGGCCGTCGGTCTTGACCCGGCCGCGCTCGTCGACGTTGACGCCGGCTTCCTTCAGACCGAGGCTATCCGAAAAGGCGCGGCGTCCGGTCGAGATCAGCACCACGTCGGCATCGATCGTTTCGGCGGCACCGCCCTTGACCGGCTCGAAAGTGACGGTAGCGCCCTTCTTGGCCTTGGTGACGCCGGTGACCTTGGCGCCGAGCTTGAACTCAAAACCTTGCTTGGAGAGCAGCCGCTGGAATTGTTTCGACACCTCGCCGTCCATGCCGCCCAAAATGGTGTCGAGGAACTCGACCACGGTGACCTTGGCTCCGAGCCGTGCCCAGACCGAGCCGAGCTCGAGCCCGATGACGCCGCCGCCGACCACCACCAGATGACCAGGCACCTTTTCCAGCGACAGCGCACCGGTCGACGACACGATGATTTTCTCGTCGAAATCGACCTTGACGCCCGGAATGCCGGCGACATCGGACCCGGTGGCGATGACGATGTTTTTGGTCTCGATCTCCTCGACCTTGCCGTCCTCGCCGGTCACCGAGACCTTGCCGGCGCCAACCACCTTGCCGGTGCCCCGGAACGCATCGATCTTGTTCTTCTTGAACAGGAAGGCGACGCCGTTGACGTTGGACGACACCGTCGCGTCCTTGTGCGCCATCATTTTCTTCAGGTTCAGCTTGGGTGCCGGAATCTCGACACCGAGCGTGTCGAAGGAATGGCCGGCCTCGGCGAACATCTCGGAGGCATGAAGCAGCGCCTTGGACGGGATGCAGCCGATGTTGAGGCAGGTACCGCCGAAGGTCGCGTTCTTCTCGACCACCGCGACCTTCAGCCCAAGCTGTGCCGCCTTGATGGCGCAGACATAGCCGCCCGGTCCCGAGCCGATGATAACCACGTCATAAGCCATGTTTGTTTCCCTTTTGCTTGGGGCTCAGCGGCCGCCGCTGACATTCAGGATCGCGCCCGTCGTATAGGACGCGGCATCGGATAAAAGATAGAGGACCGCACCGGCGACTTCGTCCGCCGTTCCTGCCCTTTTCATCGGCAGCAGATCGCGGAACCGTTCTATCCGGTCGGGCTGGCCTCCGGAGGCGTGGATGTCGGTGTCGATGATGCCCGGCCGCACCGCATTGACGCGAATGCCCTCCAGCGCCACCTCGCGGGCAAGCCCGATGGTGAAGGTGTCGATGGCGCCCTTGGAGGCGGCATAGTCGACATATTCGCCCGGCGAGCCCAGCGTCGCCGCCGCCGACGAGATGTTGACGATCGCGCCGCCCGACCCGCCATGCCGCGTCGACATGCGCTTGACGGCCTCGCGGGCGCACAGGAACGAGCCGACGACATTGATGCGCATCATGCGCTCCAGCCGCGCGACATCCATCTCGTCGACGCGCGCCTTGACGTCGACGATGCCGGCATTGTTGACGAAGGCGTCGAGCCGGCCAAAGGCGCGGTCGACAGCGCCGAACATGGCCACGATATCGGTTTCCTTGCCGACATCGCCCCTGACGGCAACAGCTTCGCCGCCGCCGGCCTTGATCTCGGCAACCAGCGCATCGGCGGCGGCCTTGTTGGAGGCGTAATTGACCCCGACGCGATAGCCAGCCTTGGCTCCCAGCCGGCAGATGGCAGCGCCGATGCCACGGCTGCCGCCGGTGACCAGCAGCACTTTTTGCGTCGCGCTCATTCCTGGCATCCCTTCATCGCGAACACATCCGACGGCACTTTCGAAAAACCGCTGCCGCCATAGGCCCGGGATTGGCGCAACGCCGGCCCGAGATCGGGCAGGATCAGCGTCTTCGGCGCCTCGACGCCCTCGGCCGGCAAAAGCCCGATATTGCCCTTGTCGTCGGACGTGTAGACGACGCCGTTCCACAGCGTGCAGGCGGCAAGCTCCTCGCCGGTGACATCGCCTTCCGGACATTTGTACATCAACGCGCCGTTAGGCCGCGATACGTCCTGGGTCCACATGACGATGCCGTTCAGCACGACATTGTTGTCGAGGACCAAGCGAAACCTGTTGGTGACGGTGGCCGACGTGCCTGTTGGGGTGAAGTCGATCTCCGCGCCGCTCTGGCTGTCGCCGTAAACGGCAAGCTCGGTTGGACAGGCGGCATAGGCATTTGCAACAGCCGCGAGAATGCCGGTCACCAGCACGACCGGTCTGGCGAGCCCAGGCAAAAGGGCCATCATTGGCCAGCCCTGCCGCAACCCGCCATCCGACCGCCTCAGAGATCGAGCACCAGCCGCTCGGGATCCTCCAGGCTTTCCTTGACGCGCACCAGGAAGGTTACGGCTTCCTTGCCGTCGACGATGCGGTGATCGTAGCTGAGCGCCAGGTACATCATCGGTCGGATCACGATCTGGCCGCCGACCACGACCGGCCGCTCCTGGATCTTGTGCATGCCGAGAATGCCCGACTGCGGCGCGTTGAGGATCGGCGTCGACATCAGCGATCCGTAGACACCGCCATTGGAGATGGTGAAGGTGCCGCCCTGCATATCCGCCACCGACAACTTGCCATCACGTGCGGCAATGCCCAGCCGGCCGATATCCTTCTCGATCTCGGCGATGGACATCTGGTCGGCATCGCGTACGACCGGGACCACGAGACCCTTTTCGGTGCCGACCGCGACACCGATATGGGCATAGTTCTTGAAGATGATGTCGGTGCCGTCGATCTCGGCATTGACCGAGGGGATTTCCTTCAGCGCGTGCGTGACGGCCTTGGTGAAGAAGCCCATGAAGCCGAGCTTCACGCCGTGCTTCTTCTCGAACACGTCCTTGTATTTGGTCCTGAGCGCCATTACGGCCGACATGTCGACCTCGTTGAAGGTGGTCAGCATGGCTGCGGTCGACTGCGCTTCCTTCAGCCGGCGCGCGATGGTCTGGCGCAGCTTGGTCATGCGCACGCGCTCTTCACGCGAAGCATCGTCGCCCGACGACGGCGCCCGGACCGCAACCGGGGCCGGCGCCGCTTTTGGCGTTTCGGCCGGCTGCGACGGCGCGCCCTTGGAGATGGCGTCGAGCACATCGCCCTTCAGCACCTGGCCGCGCTTGCCCGAGCCGGAAAGCTGGTCGACCGACAGATTGTTCTCGGCGATCAGCTTTGCCGCCGCCGGCGCCGGCGGCATGGTGCGCGGCTCGACCGGGCCGGCGTCGCCTGCAACCTTGGCGGTCTCTGCCGCGGCCTGCTTGGTGGTCTGCGCCGCGTCGGGGCTCGAAGCCTGCGCCACAGCTTGCGGCCTGGTCGCGGGAGCAGCCGCCCCACCGCCCGAAATCGACCCTAGCAGCGCGCCGACGCCGACCGTCTCACCCTCTTTTACAGAGATTTCGCCGAGCGTGCCGGCGGCGGCGGCGGGCACCTCCACAGTCACCTTGTCGGTCTCGAGCTCGACCAGCGGCTCATCGGCGGCAACGGCATCGCCGACCTTCTTGAACCATTTGCCGACGGTCGCTTCGGTGACGGATTCGCCAAGGGTGGGAACGCGGATTTCGGTAGCCATTGTGCCTGTCCGTTCTTTCGCTTCAGTTCTATTCGCCCAATTCTGCTTATTCGCCGAGCGCGTCTTCGAGTAACGCGGCGAGCTGGGCAAGGTGCTTCGACATCAGGCCGGTCGCCGGCGACGCGGCCGCCGGACGGCCGGTGTAGCGCACCCGCTGATGCTTGGCGTCGATATGTGCCAGCACCCATTCCAGATACGGGTCGATGAATGACCAGGCGCCCATGTTCTTGGGTTCCTCCTGGCACCACACCATCTCCGCATTGCGGAAGCGTGACAGCTCCGTGATCAGCGCCTTGGCCGGGAACGGGTAGAGCTGTTCGACGCGCAGCAGGTAGATGTCGTTGATGCCGCGCTTCTCGCGCTCCTCATAGAGGTCGTAGTAGACCTTGCCCGAGCACAGCACGACGCGGCGGATCTTGGAATCCTTGGTCAGCTTGATCGCCTGGTTGGGCAACAGCTGGGCATCGTCCCACAACAGCCGGTGGAACGAGCTTTCGCCCGAGATTTCCGGCAGCGTCGACACCGCCCGCTTGTGGCGCAGCAGCGACTTCGGCGTCATCAGGATCAGCGGCTTGCGGAAGTCGCGCTTCAGCTGCCGGCGCAAGATGTGGAAATAGTTAGCCGGCGTCGTGCAGTTGGCGACCTGCATATTGTCTTCGGCGCAAAGCTGCAGGAAGCGCTCCAGCCGGGCCGAAGAATGTTCCGGGCCCTGGCCCTCATAGCCATGCGGCAACAGGCACACGAGGCCCGACATTCTGAGCCATTTGCGCTCGCCCGACGAGATGAACTGGTCGAACACCACCTGGGCGCCGTTGGCGAAGTCGCCGAACTGCGCTTCCCACAGGGTCAGCGCCTTCGGCTCGGCCAGGCTGTAGCCATATTCGAAGCCCAGCACCGCTTCTTCCGACAGCATCGAGTTGATGACTTCGTACCCGGCCTGCGCCGCCGACAGATTGTTGAGCGGGATGTAGCGGGTCTCGTCGCGCTGATCGTAAAGCACGGAATGGCGCTGCGAGAAGGTGCCGCGTTCCGAATCCTGCCCCGACAGCCGGATCGGATTGCCGTCGAGCAGGATCGCGCCGAAGGCCAGCGCCTCCGCCGTCGACCAGTCGATGCCTTCGCCGGACTCGATCGCCTGGCGCCGATTCTCGAGGAAGCGGATGATCGTCTTGTGCGCTTCGAAATCCTTCGGCACCTCGGTCAGCTTCTTGCCGATTTCCTTCAGCGTCTTGACCGGCACGGCGGTCTTGCCGCGCCTTGTCTCGTCCTGATTGTCGGCCGTGCGCAGGCCCGACCAGGCGCCGTCGAGCCAGTCGGCCTTGTTGGGCTTGTAATGCTGGCCGACTTCCCATTCGGCTTCCAGATGCGTGCGCCAGTCGGCCTTGAGCTGGTCGAGCTCGGCCTGGGTGATGTGGCCTTCCGCGATCAGGCGCTCGCCATAGATCTGCACCGTCGTCTTATGGGTGCGGATGTTGCGGTACATGAGCGGCTGGGTGAAGGCCGGCTCGTCGCCCTCATTGTGGCCGAACCGGCGGTAGCAGAACATGTCCACGACCACCGGCTTGTGGAACTTCATGCGGAACTCGATCGCCACCTTGGTGGCGTGCACCACGGCTTCCGGGTCGTCGCCATTGACGTGGAAGATCGGCGCCTCGATCATCTTGGCGACGTCGGACGGATAGGGCGACGAGCGCGAGAAGCGCGGATTGGTGGTGAAGCCGATCTGGTTGTTGATGATGAAATGCAGCGTGCCGGCGACGCGGTGGCCGCGCAGGCCTGACAGGCCGAGGATTTCAGCGATCACGCCCTGGCCGGCGAAGGCGGCGTCGCCGTGCAGCAAGAGCGGCAACACCTTGGCTCGCTCTTCCAGTGGCACGATTTCCTCGCGGCCACGGCCGAACAGGGAATCCTGCTTGGCGCGCGCCTTGCCCATCACCACGGGATCGACGATCTCCAGATGCGAGGGGTTGGCGGTCAGCGACAGGTGCACCTTGTTGCCGTCGAACTCGCGGTCCGACGAGGCGCCGAGATGGTACTTCACGTCGCCCGAGCCTTCGACCTCGTCGGGGGCTGCGGAGCCGCCCTTGAACTCGTGGAAGATGGCGCGGTGCGGCTTGGCCATCACTTGGGAAAGCACGTTGAGGCGGCCGCGATGGGCCATGCCGAGCACGATTTCCTTCAAGCCCAACTGGCCGCCGCGCTTGACAATCTGCTCCAGCGCCGGGATCAACGATTCACTGCCGTCGAGACCGAAGCGCTTGGTGCCCTTGTACTTGACGTCGATGAACTGCTCGAAGCCTTCCGCCTCGACCAGCTTCTGCAGGATCGCCTTTTTGCCGGTGGCGGTGAACGAAATCTCCTTGTCGGCGCCCTCGATACGCGCCTGGATCCAGGCCTTTTCCTCGGGATCGGAAATATGCATGAACTCGACGCCGAGCGTCGAGCAATAGGTGCGGTTGAGGATTTCCAGCATCTGCCGGATGCTGCCGAATTCGAGCCCGAGCACATTGTCGAGGAAAATGGGCCGGTCGTAGTCGGCTTCTGTGAAGCCGTAATTCTCTGGCGACAGCTCGTTATAGTCTTCGAGCTTTGCAATGCCGAGCGGGTCGAGATTGGCGTGCAGATGGCCGCGCATGCGGAAGGCGCGGATCATCATGATGGCGCGCACCGAATCGCGCGTCGCCTGGTGCACATCGGCGTCGGACAGCACGACACCGTTGGTGACCGCCTTGTCCTTGACCTTCTTTTCCAGGTGCTTTTCGACGATGCCCCAATTGCCGTCGAGCGCCGACACCAATTCGCCATTGGCCTGCAGCGGCCAGGAGGGTTTGGCCCATGAGGCGCCCTTGGCGTTCCTGCGCACATCGCCGGCATCGTCCTTCAGTCCGGCGAAGAACTCCTGCCACTCGGGATTGACCGAGGCGGGATCGTCCTCATACGCCGCGTAGAGCGCGTCGATGTAATCGGCATTGCCGCCATAGAGGAAAGAGGTAAGCGAGAATTGGTCGTTGGCCTGATCTTGTCGTGCCATTTTGTCCGCGGAGCCTGGCTCCGTCTCCTTTTTTTGGGGAGTGAGTAGTCAGTAGTCAGTAGAGAAATGGATGTCTCTCATGTGTTCACCACTCAGTTTTTTCACTACTCACTACTCACTATTCACTTAACCCTTGATCGCCTCGACCAGCGTCGTGCCAAGCCGCGCCGGCGAGGGCGAAACCTTGATGCCGGCCGATTCCATCGCCGCGATCTTGTCTTCGGCGCCGCCCTTGCCGCCGGAGATGACCGCGCCCGCATGACCCATGGTGCGGCCGGCCGGCGCGGTGCGCCCGGCGATGAAGCCCGCCATCGGTTTCCTGCGGCCGCGCTTGGCCTCGTCCTTGAGGAACTGCGCGGCGTCTTCTTCGGCCGAACCGCCGATCTCGCCGATCATGATGATCGACTTGGTCTCATCGTCGGCGAGGAACATCTCGAGCATGTCGATGAACTCGGTGCCCTTGACAGGATCGCCGCCGATACCGACGGCGGTGGTCTGGCCGAGGCCGACATTTGTGGTCTGGAACACGGCCTCATAGGTAAGTGTTCCCGAGCGCGAAACAACGCCGACCGAACCCTTGCGGAAGATGTTTCCGGGCATGATGCCGATCTTGCATTCGTCGGGGGTGAGCACACCCGGACAGTTCGGTCCGATCAGCCGCGAAGTCGAGCGGTCGAGCCGCGCCTTGACCTTGACCATGTCCATCACCGGAATGCCTTCGGTGATGCAGACGATCAGCGGGATCTCCGCCTCGATCGCCTCGATGATGGCTTCGCCCGCGCCCGCCGGCGGCACGTAGATGACGGAGGCGTTGGCGCCTGTCCTTTCCTTGCCTTCGGCGACCGTGGCAAAGATCGGCAGGCTCTCGCCCTTCGCGCCGGTCCAGGTCTCGCCGCCCTTCTTCGGGTGGATGCCGCCGACCATCTTTGTCCCGTGATAGGCCAGCGCCTGCTCTGTGTGGAACGTGCCGGTCTTGCCGGTCAGGCCCTGCACCAGCACCTTGGTGTTCTTGTCGACGAGAATGGACATCGGAGCCCTTTTCTAAAAACCGTTGATCGAGGAAGGTGAGACGCGCCGGTAGACGCCACTCACCATGTCTTGCCAGTCATCGTTGCCGGCAGGTTTGAAATGCAATCGCATGTGGTAGGTGTCGGCATCGTCGAAAATATAGGTCACGCGCGCAAAGCCGCGCGGCGACGACCGCTCCAGCACCAGTTCGTTGCCGTTCCACATACCCGTGGCAGGCGACAACGGCACGAAGCCCATCGAATCGAATTGGTGCATGGTCACGACGCCGTTCTGGTGGTCGACGCCGAATACGGTGTGCGAACCGAACGAAATCGTGCCGTCGCGACGCTGACGATAACGCTGCACCACGAACTGGCCGCCGAACTCCGCTTCCGCCAAAACCTCGCTGGTCGCCGTGCCGCCATCGGCCCATTGCGTCTCCGCCACCTCTTCCTCGCCGCGCCACGCGCCGACCAGCGCCTGCAGGCGCTGGTGGTCGGCCGAGAGCGAAGAGAAGGACGCCGCGTTCATGGATCAGAGCCGCTTTAGATCGGTGACGGTGAGATCGCTCTTGGCATTGCCGGTGTTGAGCGTCGTCGCCGGCTCGAACATCAGCACCACGGGCTCTGCGGTGAGCGAGCGCGGCCGGTGCTCGACACCGCGCGGCACGACGATGAAATCGCCCTCGCCGAGCTCAACCTGACCATCGCGGAAATCGATGGCGATCCTGCCGCGCAGCACGAGGAAGGCTTCGTCCTCATTGTCATGCGCGTGCCAGTCGAAGGCCTCGCCGAACTTGGCGACCTTGGCCTGGCTATCATTGACGTCGCCGGCGATATGCGGATCGAACACCTCAGTGATCGTTTGATCCGCCGCCTCGACCAGATTTATCTTGCGCGGAGGCACCGTCTCAGCCCTGCACCGCCGCAACGATCTTCTTGGCCGCGTCATCAAGATCATCGGCGGACACGACGTTCAAACCGCTGTCGTTGATGATCTTCTTGCCGAGCTCGGCATTGGTGCCTTCCAGGCGCACGACCAGCGGCACTTTCAACCCGACTTCCTTGACCGCTGCAATCACGCCCTCGGCGATGATGTCGCACTTCATGATGCCGCCGAAGATGTTGATCAGGATGCCTTTGACGGCCGGGTCCCTGGTGATGATCTTGAACGCCGCCGTCACCTTCTCCTTCGAAGCGCCGCCGCCGACATCGAGGAAGTTGGCGGGCTCGGCGCCATAGAGCTTGATGATGTCCATCGTCGCCATGGCAAGGCCGGCGCCGTTGACCATGCAGCCGATATTGCCGTCGAGCGCGACATAGGCGAGATCGTATTTCGACGCCTCGATCTCCTTCTCGTCCTCTTCGGTGGTGTCGCGCAGCTCCATCAGATCGGGGTGGCGGAACAGCGCGTTGTTGTCGAACGACACTTTCGCATCGAGCACGCGCAGGCGGCCGCTCTTCATCACGATCAGCGGGTTGACCTCGAGCAGGCTCATGTCCTTCTCGACAAAGGCCTTGTAGAGGATCGGGAACAGCGTGCCGCCATCCCTGGCCGCGTCGCCGTCGAGCTTCAGCGCGCCATTGAGCGCCTTCACGTCGTCCGCCGTAACGCCCTTCTCCGGGTCGATGGCGACGGTGATGATCTTTTCCGGCGTGTCGTGCGCGACCGCCTCGATGTCCATGCCGCCCTCGGTCGAGACGACGAAGGCGATGCGGCCGACCGAGCGGTCGACCAGGATCGAGAGATAGAGCTCGCGCTCGATGTCGGCACCGTCCTCGATATAGAGGCGATTGACCTGCTTGCCGGCCGGGCCGGTCTGCTTGGTGACCAGCGTGTGGCCGAGCATCTCGTTGGCGTTGGCCACCACCTCGGCGACCGACTTCGCCAGCCGCACGCCGCCCTTGGCGTCGGGGCCGAGCTCCTTGAATTTGCCCTTGCCGCGGCCGCCGGCATGGATCTGGCTCTTCACCACGTAGAGCGGGCCTGGCAGCGCTTGTGCCGCGGCTTCCGCCTCGCTTGCCTTGAACACCGGCACGCCTTCGGCCACCGGCGCGCCAAAGCTCTTCAGCAGCGCCTTGCCTTGATATTCATGGATGTTCATCGGGAACTATCTCCAGGTCGGTTGCCGGGGGTGATGTTTTGGCGGGTTACTTCGAGGCGAGCTGCGGCGCGATCTTGACACAGGCCTCGGTCAGGCCCTGCACGGTCGCCACCGAAGCCTCGAACATCTTCTGCTCGGCCTTGTTGAGGTCGATCTCGATGACGCGCTCGACACCGCCGGCGCCGATGACCACGGGCACGCCGACATAGGTGCCCTTGACGCCATATTGGCCCGAGAGGTGCGCCGCGCAAGGCAGCACGCGCTTCTTGTCCTTTATGTAGGATTCGGCCATCTGGATCGCCGACGCCGCCGGCGCGTAGTAGGCCGAGCCGGTCTTCAAGAGGCCGACGATCTCGGCGCCGCCGTCGCGGGTGCGCTGCACGATCTGGTCCAGCTTTTCCTTCGAAGTCCAGCCCATCTTGACCAGGTCGGGAAGCGGAATGCCCGACACCGTCGAATAACGGATCATCGGCACCATGGAATCGCCGTGGCCGCCAAGCACGAAAGCGGTGACGTCCTCGACGGAGACCTTGAATTCCTCGGCCAGGAAATAGCGGAAACGCGCGCTGTCGAGCACGCCGGCCATGCCCACCACATGAGTCTTGGGCAGGCCCGAAAACTTCTGCAGCGCCCACACCATGGCGTCGAGCGGGTTGGTGATGCAGATGACGAAGGCCTTCGGCGCGTACTTCTTCAGCCCGGCGCCGACCTGCTCCATGACCTTCAAATTGATGCCCAGCAGATCGTCGCGGCTCATGCCCGGCTTGCGCGGCACGCCGGCGGTGACGATGCACACGTCCGCACCCTCGATGCCGGCATAGTCATTGACGCCGGTCAGCCGGGAATCGAAGCCATCGACCGGCGACGACTGCGCTATATCGAGCCCCTTGCCTTGCGGGATACCCTCGGCGATATCGAACAGGACCACGTCGCCGAGATCCTTGAGGCCGATCATGTGGGCGAGCGTGCCGCCGATCATGCCAGAGCCGATAAGCGCTATCTTGTTGCGTGCCATGTGAGGATGATTTCCCTTTGTCTGTGACGCGCCAACACGGCGTCGAGGAAGAGGCCGGAATGCTGCGGGGACCGCGAATTTCGCCGCACCCAATAGCTCCGGTGTGGAATAAATTCAAACGATTATTTAGACCCCTGCATTTTCAATCGGTTAGAGTGTTTGGGACTTACGTAAACGTCAAAATTTGTAAGCCAACTTGGGAGAATTTACACGATGACGGTCGAGATCAGAAGGCTCAATCCCGGCGATGACACCCTTGTGATGCGGGTTGCCGACGAAGTGTTCGACGAGCCGGTGCGGCTCGATCGCCTTGCCAGCTATCTCGCGCAATCAGGCCATTTCATGATCGTCGCCCTGGCCGGGGACGTTGTCGTCGGCCAATGCGCGGCGGTCATCCACCGCCACCCGGACAAGCCGACCGAACTTTATATCGACGAAGTCGGGGTCTCGCCGGCCTTTCAGCGCCGGGGCATTGCGCGCAAAATGCTGGACGCCATGTTCGCGCTCGGCCGCGAGCATGGCTGCGAGGAGGCCTGGGTCGGCACCGAGCCGGACAATCTGCCAGCCCGGGCGCTTTATGAAGCGCGCAAGGAACCGCATGACGAGGCGAAGAGCTTTGTGATGTATGCTTATGGGCTGTAGATTTTCTAAGCTGGCGCGAAGGAACGCGGCTTCCGGATATTTCAGGCCCGCGCCCGCGCTTCCGCTGGGGCCGCCTTCGCCTTCCGCCGCTCCGCCCAATCCTCCAGCCAGTCGCGGCTCTGCATTTCGATCAGTCGTGAGGCCGTGCGCTCGAATTCGAACACCTCGACGCCGCGCTTGGCCACATAAAGCTCGTGCGGCGGCGCCTCGGCGCTCACCACAAGGCGCGTATGATGGTCGTAAAGCGTGTCGATCAACAGGATGAAACGCTTTGCCTCGTTGCGCTTGCCTTCACCCAGCACCGGCACATGGTCGATGAAGACGGTCGAAAACCGGCCGGCGATGGCCAAATAATCGCGCGCGCCGAGTGGCTTTTCGCAGAGATCGGCGAAAGCGAAACGCGCGGCATCGCCGGCGGCGGCCGGCACCGCGACCTTGCGGCCCTTCAGCGTCAGCGAGATCTCGGCCGTCGCCGCCCCGCGCGTCATCGCCTGCCAGGCCTCGTCGAGCGCCTGGTCGGCCGCCGCATCCGCAGGCGTGACATAGACTGGCGTGCGGGCGAGCTTTTCCAGCCGGTAGTCCTTATCGCTGTCCAGCGACAGCACCTGCGTGTGGCGTTCCAATATGGCGATGAACGGCAGGAAAAGCTGGCGGTTCAACCCGTCACGGTAAAGGTTTTGCGGCGCCACGTTCGAGGTAGCGACCAGCACGACCCCATTGGCGAACAGCGCCGAGAACAGTCTGGACAGGATCATGGCGTCGGCGATGTCGGTGACCGAGAACTCGTCGAAGCACAGCACCCAGGCCTGCTCGGCGAGCGCCTTGGCCACCGGCGGGATCGGATCGTCTTCCCTGGCCGTGCCCTCCTTGCGCGCCTGCCTGTGCTTCTGAATGCGGTCCTGAACGTCGGCCATGAAGTCGTTGAAATGGACGCGGCGCTTGCGCCTGACCGGCAAGAGCTCGAAGAACATGTCCATCAGCATGGTCTTGCCGCGGCCGACGCCGCCATGGATGTAGAGGCCCTTGACCGCCTCATGCGTCTCGCGCTTGCGGGCAAACAGCCAGCCCAGCGCACTGGACTTGTGCGCCAGCCGCTTGGCCGAGATCTCCACGGTCAGCCGGTCGAGCGCAGCGGCGATCCCTTCCTGCGCGGCATCGCGTCCGATCGCGCCGGTTTCCACCAGATGATCGTAGCGTTGCCTGACGGTCGCATGGGTCTGGAGGCCGTCACGCAGATGCATCGGTCACGTCGTTGTTCAAAGCAGGACGCCCAAGAGAGAGCGAGAGGGCGCATGTTGGGATTCGGGTCAGGCCGAGCCGCCATTCGCAGGCCGGCATCACCTGAATATCAGCATACCCTAGCCTATCTTGTAAGCGAGATCGGCTGCCCGTTGGAAGTCTGGCCGTCGAATTTCGAGCCGCCCGACGAATAGAGCCGCGCCAGCGAGCCGCCGTTCTCGTCATAGAGCGTCAGCTGCTTGCCGGCGACGTTCCACGACTTGATGCCATCGATCGGCGCCGGGCAATGCAGCGGTCCGGCGCGGAAGCCGGCGCCGAACTTGGTCTGCGGCGTCGCCACCTTGCAGCTCTGGCCTGAGACGCTGACGTTCCAGACACCGGCGACGCTTGCCGCGTTGAGATCCGCGGCGCCTGCCGGCGCCGCACCATCCGGCGGCAGCGAGGCAACCTGCGTGTTCGCCGGCGCGGTCGGGAATTGCGACGGGTCGGTGGTGCCGGGCGAGGCCGGCGGCGGCAGCTGATTCGAGCTCACCTGGCCGGCAGGCGCCGGCTGCAACGGTGCTGGTTGCTGGTCGTCCATCGACGAGAAGCGTGAGGTTGAGCAGCCGCTCGCAACGAGTGCCGCCAGGGATACGGCCACCAGGCCGCCTTTCGAAAAATTCATTACAACCTCCGTCGGATTCGGCTGGGGGGACGCCGTCCGCGCAATCTCACCTCCACCAAGATGGAGAAGGTGGCGAAATTTCAACCCGATATGGTTAAAATAGGGTTTGCGGAACGAATTGTTGCAAATTTATCGCACTCATCCGGCGAGCGGCGCGCTCGGCACGAACACATATCCGTCCGGTCCAACGATATAGCACTCGCGCAGACCATGCGGTTTGTCGATCGCGCCGGCCAGCACGATGTGGCCATGGTCCAGCGCCGCCGCCTCGACCGCGTCGGGATCGGCGCCATAAAGGCGCAGTTCGATGCCGGCGCCGCGCGTCTCGGCGCCCGTAATGGAGCCCGTCATCGGATTGTCGAGATAAGAATGGTCGGCATGCAGCATGAACACCGACCCCAGAAGCTCGATCGCGGCGAAATCCTCGTCAGCATAGACGATGCGGGCGCCAAGCACGTCGCGGCAGAAGGCTTCCATCGCCGCCATGTCCGATACCAGCAGATTGACGCCGATGCCGCGCGGCAGCGAACGGCCGAAATCCTCGGCTTTCATCCACGGCGTCTTGGTCCGCTTCATCGCCATGGCGTCTTCCTCCTGATCTGATCCTAGCCGAGACCGCTTCGCCGCCCTTGGCCTTCGGCCGGCAAACGCTTGCGCCAGCCGCGGCGGGGCTTATGTCTAGATGTGAGCAGTTCCAGGAAAAGCGGTTTTCCCGGGAAAAATGCGTAGCGCTTTCCCCAGGGAGTGCGTGAAAAAAGAGTTCACCGAAACCCGCTGGAGCGCAGACCTTGGCCGCGAGACAGAAAGCCGCCAACCGCTACTACAGCGGCCCGCCCAGCGATCATTTCGACGGCATCCTGTTCTTCAATCCCGGCGGCCGGATGCCCGGCCCCTTCACGGACCTGTTGAAATGGCAGTTCAGCGGCCAACGCGCGAAATGGCCGGCTGCCAGCCCGAGCCCCTTTGCGCAGGCAAAGCCGGTCGCGACGGTTCTAGGCGCCGATCTGACCGTGACCATGGTCGGCCATGCCACCTTGCTGATCCAGACCGCCGGGCTGAACATCCTCACCGATCCGGTCTGGTCGCGACGCACCTCGCCGTTCTCCTTTGTGGGACCCAGACGCGTCAATCCGCCGGGTATCGCTTTTGGCGATCTGCCGGCGATCGACCTCGTGCTGGTCAGCCACAACCATTACGACCATCTCGACCTTGCCACGCTGGGGAAGTTGAAGAAGACGCACGATCCGCTGGTGGTGACGCCGCTCGGTAACGATGCCATCATCGCCGCCGCCGTGCCCGGCATGCGGCTTTCCGCGCATGACTGGGGCGACAGGGTCGATGCCGGCGAAGGCACCGCCATCCACGTCGAGCCCGCGCATCACTGGTCGGCGCGCGGGGCGCGCGACCGGCGCATGGCATTGTGGGCCGGCTTCGTCATCGAGACGCCGGGCGGAAAGATCTATTTTGCCGGCGATACCGGCTTCCACGATGGCATCAACTACCGGCTGATGGCGGAAAAACATGGCGGGTTCCGTTTCGCCATCCTGCCGATCGGTGCCTACGAGCCACGCTGGTTCATGGCGCCGCAGCACCAGAACCCCGAGGAAGCGGTCCAGGGCATGTTGTTGTGCAACGCCGCCTTCGCCGCCGGCTGCCATTGGGGCACCTTCCAGCTCACCGACGAGCCATTCGAAGAGCCGGTCCGGAAACTGGTCGAAGCACTGGACGCCGAAGGCCTGCCGCGAGAGCATTTCCGTGCCTTGCGGCCCGGCGAAGTCTGGGAAGTGCCCCGGATTTGATAGCCTCGGGAACCCAAGCTCGACAGCCGCGTTCTTCAACCGGTTTCAATGTGTTCGGCTTGCGAGGCGTTCCCATGCTTAGATGGATCATCATTCTCCTGATCATCGCCGCCGCGGCGAGCCTGCTCGGCATGCCGGCGCTGGCCGGTGCCGCCGCCACCGGCGCGCGTATTCTCATCGGCATCGTGCTCATCATCTTCCTGTTGATCTTGTTCGGGGTCTTCGCGGTGACGTAAGACCGGCTTCCCCGTGATCCGGCGCCTTCGCCGTGATGTCGGTCCGGCGCCTTCGCCGTGATGTCGGTCTGGCGCCTTCGCCGTGAACGCGGCTGCGCACTGGTAATTCCTGCCCGTTTCCGCCATATAGCGCCGAACGGACATGGAATTTTCGGAGTAATGGCAGGCACGGCCCCTTTCGCCAAGATGAACGGCATCGGCAACGAGATCATCGTTGCCGACATGCGCGGCCGTGCGGATCGGGTGACGGCCGCGGCTGCCATCGCGCTCAATGGCGACGCGGCGACGCGGTTCGACCAAATCATGGCGATCCATGACGCCAGGACGGCGGGCACCGCCTATTTCGTCGATATCCTGAATTCAGACGGGTCCGGCGCGCAGGCTTGCGGCAACGGCATGCGCTGCGTCGTCCAGGCACTGGCCGCCGAGACCGGCGAGAAGACCTTCACCTTCGAGACAGTGGCCGGCGTCCTCAATGCCCGCGAACATGCCGACGGCTCGATTTCAGTCGACATGGGCACGCCGCGCTTCGGCTGGCGGGATATTCCGCTGGCCGAGGAGTTCCGCGACACCCGCATGATCGAATTGCAGGTCGGCCCGATCGATGCGCCGGTGCTGCATTCGCCCTCCGCCGTCTCGATGGGCAATCCGCACGCCATCTTCTGGGTCGACGCCGACGTTTGGATTTATGAACTCGACCGTTTCGGCCCGCTGCTCGAAAACCATCCGATCTTTCCCGAGCGCGCCAACATAACCATCGCGCAGGTGACCTCACCCGACAGCATGATCATCCGCACCTGGGAGCGCGGCGCCGGCCTGACCAAGGCTTGCGGCACCGCCTCCTGCGCGGCTGTCGTTGCAGCGGCCCGCACCAGGCGCACCGGCCGCAGCGTCAACCTTTTGACCCCCGGCGGCGGCACGCTGCATGTCGAGTGGCGCGATGACGACCACGTCATCCTGACCGGCGCGGCCGAATGGGAATTTTCCGGCAGCTTCGATCCGTCGACCGGACAATGGGCCCGCGATACCGAAAGCGCGGCCTGATGTCCGCTCTTGCCAAAGGCGTCGACGTGGCGAAGCAGCCCGGCCGCATCGACGTGGTGACCTTCGGCTGCCGCCTCAACACCTACGAGTCCGAAGTGATGCGGCGCGAGGCCGAAACTGCAGGCCTCGCCGCGCTGGCAGGTGGCGCCGTGATCTTCAATACCTGCGCCGTCACTGGCGAAGCGGTGCGCCAGGCCAGGCAGGCGATCCGCAAGGCGCGCCGCGACAACCCGGCCGCGCGCATCATCGTCACCGGCTGCGCCGCGCAGACCGAGCCCGAAAAATTCGCCGCCATGGACGAGGTCGATCTCGTGCTTGGCAATGAGGAGAAGCTCAAGGCCAACTCCTATCGCGCGCTGCCCGATTTCGGCGTCAACGACACCGAGAAAGCGCGCGTCAACGACATCTTCTCGGTGCGCGAGACCGCCGGCCACATGGTCGACGCCATCGAGGGCCGGGCACGTGCCTTCGTGCAGGTGCAGAACGGCTGCGACCATCGCTGCACCTTCTGCATCATCCCCTATGGCCGCGGCAATTCGCGCTCGGTGCCGATGGGCGCCGTGGTCGAGCAGGTCAAGCGGCTGGCGGGCAACGGTTATGCCGAGATCGTGCTGACCGGCGTCGACATGACTTCTTTCGGAGCCGACCTGCCGGGTGCGCCGAAGCTCGGCAAGCTCGTGAAGACCATCCTCAGGCAGGTGCCCGACGTGAGGCGGCTCAGGCTGTCCTCCATCGATTCGATCGAGGCCGACGAGGACTTGCTCGACGCCATCGCCACCGAGCCGCGGCTGATGCCGCATCTGCATCTGTCGCTGCAGTCGGGTGACGACATGATCCTGAAGCGCATGAAGCGCCGGCATCTGCGCGATCAGTCGATCCGCTTTTGCGAGGACGTGCGCAAGCTGCGTCCGGGTATTGTTTTCGGCGCCGACATCATCGCGGGCTTCCCGACCGAGACCGACGCCATGTTCGAGAATTCGCTGGAGATCGTCGAGGAATGCGGCCTGACCCATCTCCACGTCTTTCCGTTTTCACCGCGCGAAGGCACACCCGCCGCGCGCATGCCGCAGGTTCGCCGCGAGCTGGTCAAGCAGCGCGCCGCCCGGCTGCGCGCCGCCGGCGAAGCGGCCTATGTCAGGCACCTGTCTTCGCTTGCCGGCAGCCGCCAGTCGATCCTGATCGAGCGCGACGGTCTTGGCCGCACCGAAGGGTTCACGCTTGCCGCACTCGGCACCGGCGCGCCGGGAGAGATCGTCGAAGCTGATATAACCGGCCACGATGGCGCTCGGCTGATGGCGACGCCGCTTGCCGCCCACGCCGCCTGAGAACGCAAAAGCATGGCTGGTTTTTTCAAGAAGATATTTTCGTTCGGCAAGAAGGAGGTCGTCGAGGAGCGGATCGACGAGACCGCCCCGCTGCCGCCGATCAATTGGGACCAGCTCGACGCGCTGAAGCCGGCGGCCGAGCAGGCCCTGCCGGAGTTTTTGAAGCGCGAGGAGCCTGCGGCGGAAGCCGCGCCGGCGGCCGCGCCCCGTCCTCTCGTTGAGGAGGAGGAGGTAAGGCCAGCGCCCGCCGAGGAGCCAACACCGGAGCCTGCCCCCACCATTCCGCCCGCGCCGGAGCCGATCGTTCCGTCTACCCCGGAGCCTTTGCCTGAACCCAAGCCCGCGGAAGTGCCAAAGCCTGCTCCGGAAACCCCTGCCGAGCCGCCTGCGCCCGAGAAAATTCCGGCGCGGCCCGCCGTTCCGGAGCCAACGCCCGAACCGTGGCCGCAAGAGGTGCCCCCGCCCGCGCCATCCGAGCCGGAGATCGTTCCCTCGCGTCCCGAGAGGCAACCGGAACCCGCGCCCGTCGAAGTGCCGACGCCACCCGTGGAAGTGCCGGCCGAGGTGCCCGCACCGGTCGAGGTCCTTCCAACGCCAGCGGCCAAAACCGAGCCAGGCATTCCACCAGCGGAAATCGCGCCACCCATCCGCCAGCCGGCGCCGGTCGAAACACAACCGGTCATCGCCGAGATCGCGCCCGAGCCTCAATCGGTTCCGCAACTCGCCCCGGAGGCAAAACCCGCGCCCGGCAAGGTGACGGTTGCCAAGAAGGTCGAGCAGAAGGCCGAGCCGCAGAAGGCGCCCGAGCCGGCGCCGAGGCGATCCTGGTTCCAGCGCATGCGGGACGGGCTTGCCCGGTCTTCGCGCGAGCTGACCGGCAACATTGCCGGCGTCTTCACCAAGCGCAAACTGGACGAGGAGACGCTGCAGGACCTGGAGGACGTGCTGATCCGCGCCGATCTTGGCGTGGAAACGGCGCTGCGCGTCACTGATTCACTGGCCTCCAGCCGCTACGGCAAGGACGTCTCCGATACAGAGGTGCGCGCGGTCATGGCGGCCGAGGTGGAGAAGGTGCTCGCCCCGGTCGCGAAATCGCTCGAGCTCGACCTCTCGCACAAGCCGCATGTCATCCTGGTCGTCGGCGTCAACGGCACCGGAAAGACCACGACGATCGGCAAGCTCGCCGCCAAGCTGACCGATGGCGGCCTGTCGGTGATGCTGGCCGCCGGCGACACGTTTCGCGCCGCCGCCATCGAACAGCTGAAGATCTGGGGCGAACGCACGAAATCGCCCGTCATTGCCTCCAAGCTCGGTGCCGATGCCGCCGGTCTCGCCTACGACGCCTTCGAGAGGGCTAAGGAGGCAGGCTCGGACGTGCTGATCATCGACACCGCCGGCCGGCTGCAGAACAAGACCGAACTGATGGCGGAGCTGGAAAAGATCGTCCGTGTGCTGGGCAAGCTCGATCCCGAAGCGCCGCACACGGTGCTGCAGACGGTCGACGCCACCACCGGCCAGAACGCGCTCAACCAGGTTGAGATCTTCCGCAACGTCGCCGGCGTCAACGGCCTGGTGATGACCAAGCTGGACGGCACGGCGCGCGGCGGTATTCTGGTGGCGATCGCGGCAAAGCACAGATTGCCGGTCTATTTCATCGGTGTCGGCGAACAGGTCGACGACCTCGAACCTTTCTCGGCAAGCGAATTCGCCAGGGCGATCGCTGGAGTGGCTTGAACAAGCACGATGCCGGAAGTGAGGCTTCCGGATCGGATCGTGCGTTAGAAGGATACCATGAACCCACCCATTCTCGAACGCGATCCGTCCGACCCGCAGAAAGAGAAGAAGGAAGGCGTCAATCCCGTGCTCAAGCTGGTGCTGGAGCTCGGGCCCTTGATGGTGTTCTTCTTCGCCAATGCGCGCGGCGAGTGGCTGACGCAGAAATTACCCGTTTTGGCTGAATTCGGCGGCCCGATCTTCGTCGCCACCGGCCTGTTCATGGCCGCGACCGCGATCGCGTTGATCGCCTCATGGCTGCTCACCCGCACCTTGCCGATCATGCCTATGGTGTCGGGCGTGGTCGTCTTCATCTTCGGCGCGCTGACGCTCTATCTGCAGGACGACATCTTCATCAAGATGAAGCCGACCATCGTCAACACGCTGTTCGGCGGCGTGCTGCTCGGCGGCCTGTACTTCGGCCGCTCGCTGCTCGGCTATGTCTTCGAGTCCGCCTTCAAACTCGATGCCGAAGGCTGGCGCAAGCTCACCTTCCGCTGGGGCCTGTTCTTCCTGTTTCTGGCCGTCGTCAACGAAGTCGTCTGGCGCAATTTTTCCACCGACGCCTGGGTTACCTTCAAGGTCTGGGGCATCATGCCGATCACGCTTCTGTTCACCTTCAGCCAGATGCCGCTGATCCTGCGCCATTCGCTCGACGACAAGGCCGGCGGGGAAGAGAAAGCCGGCAAATAAGGCAGGACTAAAGGGGAGAGCCATGAAATTCGTCACCACCCGGGAAGAGCTGCGGACGATCTACAAGACCCCGCGCCCGGCCGATGGCTCGATCCGCAAGGAACTGAAGGCGCTCGACGGCCATTGCCGCTCCTTCATCGGCAAGAGCCCGTTCGTGCTGATCGGCTCGTCCGATGGCGAAGGCAATGCCGATGTGACCCCGAAAGGCGACAAGCCCGGCTTCACCGCCATTCTCGACGAAAAGACGATCGCCATCCCCGACCGGCCCGGCAACAACCGGCTGGATACGCTGGAGAACATCCTGCGCAATCCCTCGGTCGGGCTGCTCTTCCTCATCCCGGGCATGAATGAGACGCTGCGCGTCAACGGCGAAGCCCGCATCACCGTGGATGCCACTTTGCGCGAGCGCCTCGCGGTCGACGGCAGGGCGCCGCAAAGCGTCATCGTGGTCGCCGTCAAGGCCGCCTACATGCATTGCGCCAAGGCCTTCATGCGCTCCGATTTGTGGAAGCCGGAGAGCTGGTACGACCGCGCGACGCTGCCGACGCTCGGCCAGATCCTGCGCGACCAACTGGCATTGGCCGATTCGGCCGAGGCGACCGACCGTTGGCTGGACGACGAGTACAAGCAGACGATGTGGTAGGGTTTTCGGCCACGATTCGCCCGGACCTGTCCATCTTGCTCAATCTTCTTGCCATCTCAGGCAGCCTGCGGGCGGCCTCCACCAATTCGGCCCTGGTCGCGGCGTTGGCGTTGAACGCGCCCGAGGGCTGTCGCGTCACCGTCTATGACGGACTTGGCCGCCTGCCGATCTTCAACCCCGACGATGAGGGTGAGCGGACGCCACGCGATGCTTCCGATCTGATCGACGCCGTCACCGGCGCCGACGGCATCATCGTCTCCTGCCCCGAATATGCCCATGGCGTGCCGGGCGGACTGAAGAACGCGCTCGACTGGCTGGTCTCGCGCGACGCCGCCGTTGCCAAGCCGGCCATGCTCGCGCACGCCTCGCCGCGTTCCCTCTATGCCCGCGCGGCTTTGGCCGAGATCATGCGCACCATGTCGTTCGCGCTTTATGATGGCGGACCGGAGATCGCCCTGCTCGGCAAGAAGCCGCCGGAGGTGGCGAGCATTCTGGGGGGGCCGGCGAACGTGCTGGCCATGCGCGACGCGCTGGCTGCCTTCGCGGATTTCATTCGCTCGCGTTGAGCGACGACCTCTCTTCCGCCGCCCTACTTCTTCGCCCGCAACGTCTCGACATCGGTCTTGCCGACATACCAGTCGCGGGCGTTGACTTCCTCGAAGACCACCCAGATATCGTCATTGCCAAGTCCGGTGGCGTCCATGATCGCCGCCGTGACTTTCCTGGCGATGTCAGCCTTCTTGCCTGCCGGATCGGCGGCGATCACTTCCTTGACGATGCGGATGTTGACGAATGGCATGACGTCCTCCCCTTCATTCCTGATCAGTACGTCTTGGCCCCATTCACCATCAGCCGCACCGAATAAAGCGAAGTGGTGCCGGCGATATAGAGGCAGTTCAGCTTGGCGCCGCCGAACACGCAATTGGCGGTCACCTCCGGCACCTTGACCTTGCCGATCAGAGTGCCGTCCGGATCGTAGCAATGGATGCCGTCGAAGGCGCTGGTCCAGATACGCCCGTCGGCATCGAGCCGAAAGCCGTCGAACAGGCCGGCGGTGCAGTCGGCGAACACCTTGCCGCCCGAAACCTTCTTGCCGTGCTTGCCGACATTGAACACCCGCATATGCGCCGGATTCTGCGCGCCATGCGTGCGGCCGGTGTCGACGACATAGAGCAGGCTTTCATCGAGCGAGAAGGCAAGCCCGTTCGGCCTGACCATATCGGTGATCACGGCTTCGACCTCACCACTGTCGGGATCGACGCGGTAGACATGGCAGGCGCCGATCTCGCTCTCGGCCTTGTCACCCTCATAGTCGGTGTCGATGCCATAGGTCGGGTCGGTGAACCAGATCGAGCCGTCGGACTTCACCACCGCGTCGTTGGGCGAGTTCAGCCTTTTGCCCTTCCATTTGGCGGCGACTGTGGTGACCGAGCCGTCATGCTCGGTGCGGCTGACGCGGCGGCCCGAATGCTCGCATGTGACCAGCCGGCCCTGCCGGTCGACGGTGTTGCCGTTGGAGTTGCCCGACGGCTGGCGGAACACGCTGACGCTGCCATCGGTTTCGTCAAAGCGCAGCATGCGGTTGTTCGGAATGTCGGACCACACGACATAGCGGCCGGCGGCGAACCAGGCCGGCCCTTCCGCCCAGCGGCAGCCGGTGAACAGTTTCTCCACTTGCGCGCTGCCGTTGAACAGGCGCGCGAAACGCGGATCGAGAATTTCGTAATAGTCTGCGGCCGCCATGCATTTCCTCCCGGCATCACGTGACGCCGGATCAAGCCAGCCCGCGACCGATCTGGCAAGACGGGCTATCAGCAATTTGTAAGACAAAACGGACAGGACGTGCCTTAGGACGCCATTAACCGGCTATGCGCTGTGTGCAATGGTGCATTGCGACATCTTCTTTTTGCAATGCACCATTACTATGTCATGTTCCGTATCGATCAAGGGAGGAAGAACCAGCCGCCAGAATGCGGCACAGAAGGAACCTTGCTATGATCTTCAACGATCTCATGACCCGCGCTCGCAGCAGCATCGCCAAGCGCAAGCACTACAACCGCCTCGTCGCCGAAATCGACAGCTTCTCCAGCCGCGATCTGGCCGACATGCGGGCCGACCGCTCGGAAATGCTCTACCAGATCCACAAGCAGATCTACGGCTGAGTTTAAATCGATCGACGCGCCAGCCCGGCGCGTTGAGATTCAGGTCAGGCCGAGTCGAAAACGGTGGATTCCGAGAACCGGGGCGGAGCGTACCTCAAGTACGTGAGTACCGGAAGCGCAGGAAGCCGCCGTTTGCAGGCCGGCATCACCTGAATATCTGTGCCGCCAGCGCCTTGTCGATCTGCGGCAGCAGAAGTTCCTTGGCGGACTCCGCCGTCAGGGGGCCGACATGCTTGTAGGCTATTTTGCCATCCTTGCCGATAACGAAGGTTTCCGGCACGCCATAGACGCCCCAGTCGATCGCCGTGCGGCCGGCTTCGTCGACGCCGATCGCCTGGAACGGATTGCCGAGGTCGCCGAGGAAGCGGCGGGCGTTTTCCGGCCGGTCCTTGTAATTCAGCGCCGCCATCACGAACCGCTTGTCCTGCGCCAACGCCAGAAGCACCGGGTGCTCTTCCCGGCATGGGGCGCACCACGATGCAAAGACGTTGACCAGCGTGACCTTGCCGGCGAAGGCCTTCGAATCGAGCCCCGGCAGATTGCTGCCCTCCAGGGGCGGCAGGTTGGTTTGCGGTGCTGGCAGGCCGATCAAGGCCGACGGCACTTCCGAGGCATCGCGCCCAGATAACAGCTGCGCCAGGAACAGTCCGGCCAGGCCGAGGAAGACCAGCAGCGGCAAGAATACAAACAGGCGGCGACGGCCCGGCGGCGGCGTTTCGATTTCGCTGCTCACGGCTTTCCCGCCCCGGTCTTGTCGGAACGGCGGCGCACGCCAGCCGCCTCGAGTTCGGCAAGCTCGTGCTTGCGCGCCCGCTGGTCGATGAGGATCCAGCCGATCAGTCCGGCGAGCACCACTGCGGTGATGGCATAGGCGGCGGTGACGTAGAGGGCGTGCGGGCTCATGCCGGCCGCGTCCTTGGCATGCCGCCCGCCAACCCGATCCGTTCGCTGCGCTCGATCATGCCTTCCCTTAGCCTCGCGCCACGGCCCGCGCAATCGGCCGCCACGCCGCAGCCTGTGCCGCTCGTGGCCACCTCAATCCGTGCCATGACGCAATGCAAGCGCCGCGGCCACGGGGCCCAGCACCGCAAGAAACAAGGTCAGCGCGGCAAGAATGAGGAAGGGCTGCAGGAACGGATCCGGATTGGCCGTCGCGCCATAGCTCGCCGAAACGCCGAAGATCAGCACCGGGATGGTCAGCGGCAGCACCAGCACCGAGATTAGGAGCCCGCCACGCGGCAGCGCCACCGCCACCGCGGCGCCCACGGCGCCGATGAAGGTGATGGCCGGCGTGCCGACCAGAAGCGTCAGCGCCGTGGCGCCGATGGCCAACGGCTCCATGTTCATGAACAGGCCGAGCAGGGGCGCGGCGGCCACCAGCGGCAAGACGCTGCCCGCCCAGTGCGCCACACATTTCACCAGCACCGTCAGCGCCAGCATGTGCCGGTCGTTACCGAGCACCAGCAGATCGAGCGAGCCGTCCTCGCGGTCGGCCTGGAACAGCCGGTCGAGCCCGAGCAGGCAGGCAAGCAGCGCGCCGATCCACAGGATCGCCGGACCGATGCGGGCCAAAAGCTTGAGGTCAGGACCGACGCCGAAGGGGATGGTGGCGATGACGGCCAGGAAGAAGATGACGCCGGTCAGCGCGCCGCCGCCGGCGCGGATCGAGAGGCGGATGTCGCGGAGGAGGAGGGCTAGCACGGGCGCGACGCCTCTGCGGCTTTGCGACACTTTCTCCAACGATGGTGGAACGCGGCCTGCATTATCCGGCCTCCCCCATCGCCAACGCCTTCGCCCCCTCCAATCCCAGCGGCAGATGCGTTGCCGCCACGATCATACCGCCATCCGCGCGATGCGCCGTCATCAGCCCCGCGAACCGCGCCTCCGAAGCCTTGTCCAGCCCAGCCGTCGGTTCATCCAGCAGCCACACCGGCCGGTGGCTGACCAGAAGCTTCGCGATCGCCGCGCGTCGTCGCTGTCCGGTCGAGAGATAGCCGAACGGCAGATGGCCGATGCCGCCCAGCCCGACCGTTTCCAGCGCCTCCTCGACATCGAGCCGGCCTTCGCCATGGAACTCCCGCCAGAAACGCAAATTCTCCGTCACGCTCAGCGCCGTCTTCATCGCGTTCTGATGGCCGAGATAGTGGCAGGCGGAGGCGATAGAGGGGAATTCCTCGCCGCCGCCTTCGAGCAGCACACGCCCTTCGGCTTTCGGCAGCAGGCCGGCGACCACCCTGAGCAAGGTCGATTTGCCCGAACCGTTCGGCCCGGTGACGACCAGCGCCTGCCCGGCCTCCAGCGCAAACCCGATGCCGGAAAACACCGCCGCGCCGCTGCGCTCACCGCCCAGATTTTCGGCGATCAGCCGCATCCCGTACCTGTCTCTCGAACGAAGCGGCACGGTCGCTGCCGCATCGCACAAATTTGCTTTGCAACTGTCTAGAACTATTCCAGAAAATTCTCTATATGCGGGTCATCCGTGCCAGCGGTCGGCGCGGGAACAGAATTAGCGCCGAACCAGCGCACGCGCCGCCTTGAACGGCTCGGGTTGCTTGGGAACGGACAGCGGAAATGGCCGTACCCGCACCTTTGCGCGTGATTGCATGCCATCGGCGTCCGTTCCCTTTCAGGCTGAACAGACAAGGACGGATCGCACGTGTCAAAATCCCTCGACAGTTTCAATTGCCGCCGCACGCTGAAAGCTGGCGACGCCGAGTATGCCTATTTCGACCTCGTCGAGGCCGAGAAGAACGGCCTCACCGGCATTGCCCAGCTGCCCTATTCGATGAAGGTGCTGCTGGAAAACTTGCTTCGCAACGAGGACGGCCGCTCCGTTACCAAGGAGAGCATCCAGGCGGTCGCCGGCTGGCTGACCGACAAGGGCACCGCCGGTGTCGAGATCGCCTATCGCCCGGCCCGCGTGCTGATGCAGGATTTCACCGGCGTTCCGGCCGTGGTCGACCTCGCCGCCATGCGCGACGCCATGGCCTCGCTCGGCGGTGATCCGCAGAAGATCAACCCGCTGGTGCCGGTCGACCTCGTTATCGATCATTCCGTCATCGTCGACGAGTTCGGCACGCCGATGGCTTTCGCCCGCAACGTCGAGCTCGAGTATGAGCGCAACGAAGAGCGCTACAAGTTCCTGAAATGGGGCCAGCAGGCGTTCCGCAACTTCCGCGTCGTGCCGCCCGGCACCGGCATCTGCCACCAGGTCAACCTCGAATATCTCGGCCAGGTCGTGTGGACCAACACCGAGGACGGCGAAACGACAGCCTATCCCGACACCTGCGTCGGCACCGATTCGCACACAACCATGATCAACGGCCTTGGCGTGCTAGGCTGGGGCGTCGGCGGCATCGAGGCCGAGGCGGCCATGCTCGGCCAGCCGGTTTCCATGCTGCTACCCGAAGTTATCGGCTTCCGCCTCACCGGCAAGCTCAAGGAGGGCGTAACCGCCACCGATCTCGTGCTCACCGTCACCCAGATGCTGCGCAAGAAGGGTGTCGTCGGCAAGTTCGTCGAGTTCTTCGGCCCAGGTCTGTCCAACATGACGCTGGCCGACCGCGCCACCATCGGCAACATGGCGCCCGAATATGGCGCCACCTGCGGTTTCTTCCCGGTCGATTCCGAAACCATCCGCTATCTCACAATGTCCGGCCGCAGCGAGGATCGCATCGCCCTGGTCGAGGCCTATTCCAAGGCGCAGGGCATGTGGCGCGAGGCCGGCTCCGCCGACCCGGTCTTCACTGATCTGCTCGAACTGGAGTTGGACAGCGTCGTGCCGTCGATGGCTGGCCCCAAGCGGCCCGAAGGCCGCGTCGCGCTCGAAGGCATTCCGGCCGGCTTCGCCAAGGCGATGGAGACCGAGTACAAGAAATCGGCCGAAATCTCCAAGCGCTACGCCGTCGAAGGCACCGACCATGACCTTGGCCATGGCGACGTCGTCATCGCCGCCATCACCTCGTGCACCAACACCTCGAACCCGAGCGTGCTGATCGGCGCCGGCTTGCTTGCCCGCAACGCCAACCGCCTCGGCCTGAAGCAGAAGCCGTGGGTAAAAACCTCGCTGGCGCCTGGCAGCCAGGTGGTGGCGGAATATCTGGAAAAGTCGGGCCTGCAGAAGGAGCTCGACCAGATCGGCTTCAACTTGGTCGGCTTCGGCTGCACCACCTGCATCGGCAATTCCGGCCCGTTGCCGGCGCCGATCTCCAGGACCATCAACGACAAAGGTTTGATTGCTGCCGCGGTACTCTCCGGCAACCGCAACTTCGAGGGCCGCGTCTCGCCCGACGTGCAGGCCAATTACCTGGCGTCGCCGCCGCTGGTCGTGGCGCACGCGCTGGCCGGCACCGTCACCAAGGACCTGACCACGGAGCCGCTCGGCGACGACAGGAACGGCAATCCGGTCTATCTCAAGGACATCTGGCCGAGCTCGGCCGAGATCCAGGAGTTCATCGAGAAGAACGTCACCCGCGAGCTGTTCGCCCGCAAATATGCCGACGTCTTCAAGGGCGACGAGTACTGGCAGAACGTCAAGGCGCCGGAAGGCCAGACCTATGCCTGGGACAACGATTCGACCTATGTGCAGAACCCGCCCTACTTCGCCGGCATGACATCAGGTTTCGGCAAGATCGGCGACATCAAGGGCGCCCGCGTGCTCGGCCTCTTCGGCGACAAGATCACCACCGACCACATCTCGCCGGCGGGTTCGATCAAGGCTGCCTCGCCGGCCGGCAAATACCTCACCGACCATGGCGTCGGCGTCGCCGACTTCAACCAGTACGGCACGCGCCGCGGCAACCATGAGGTGATGATGCGCGGCACCTTCGCCAACATCCGCATCCGCAACCACATGCTGGGCGAGAACGGCCGCGAGGGCGGCTACACCATCCACTATCCCACGAAGGAAGAGGAATCGATCTACGACGCGGCGATGGAATACAAGAAGGAAGGCGTGCCGCTGGTCATCTTCGCCGGCGTCGAATACGGCAACGGCTCGTCGCGTGACTGGGCGGCCAAGGGCACCAACCTCTTGGGTGTCCGCGCCGTCATCGCTCAGTCCTTCGAACGTATCCATCGCTCGAACCTGGTCGGCATGGGCGTCATCCCCTTCGTCTTCGAGGACGGCACCTCATGGGCTTCCCTCAACCTCAAGGGCGACGAGATGGTCGAGATCGACGGGTTGAGCGCCATCAAGCCGCGCCAGACGATGGTCGCCAAGATCACCTATGGCGACGGCACGGTGAAGAACGTGCCAATCATCTGCCGCATCGATACGCTGGATGAGCTCGACTACTTCAAGAATGGCGGCATCCTGCAATACGTGCTGCGCGATCTGGCAGCGTAGAAAGCAGGGACTAAGGGAGTAGGAGCAAGGAAGCTAGGCCCGGAACGGGTAACTACTCCCCTACTCCCCTACTCCCCTAC